>CAYYWE010000089.1:0-3421 GCA_964475315.1 uncultured Eubacteriales bacterium | reverse complement strand
TCAAAAAAAGTATTTTTAGTTATTTTTGGTAAAATAAATATAAAAGAACTGATTTTTATACTAAACTTTTCTCAAAAGGACGCTTTCAGTTCAGCTACTAAATATGGACAAATCTGCAGTATTGCGTACCCATTTTTTAAACACATAATTTGTAAAAAAAATATTAAAAATTACAAAATATCCATAAAACCAAGATTTGATTTAGAAAAAAGTAATTTATATTTTAAAATTAATTTAAGAACAAATTTATTATCTATAATTAACATAATTATCAAATTGTTCGGAGGAAATACATGAGTAATAACATAGAAAATCTAATGAATTCGACTTTGACAAAACTAAAAGAAATTGTCAATGCGGATACTATTATAGGCAAATCAATAGTCACTCCAGACGGAACGACTGTGATTCCGGTATCAAAAGTAAGCTATGGTTTTGCATCAGGCGGCTCGGATTTGTGCTCAGACAAATCTGAAAAAGACATGTTCGGCGGTGGAAACGGAGCTGGAGTTAACATTACTCCAGTGGCTTTTTTAGTAATTTCTAACGGAGATGTAAAATTATTACAAATTGAAAACTTCACAAGCTCTCTGGACAGAATAATCTCTATGACTCCAGATGTTGTAGAAAAAATATCAAAACTCATAAAAAAACACAAAAATAAAGAAAATTAATAGTATATATTTTTTTATTGTGTTAGATTTTTGTGAATTTGTTCAGCGGCACGTTTACCGGCACCCATCGCCTGAATTACGGTCGCAGCGCCAGTCACAGCATCTCCTCCTGCGTATATAAATTTATTTGAAGTTTCTAAATTATCATTAACAATAATTCTATGTTTTTCATCAAACTTAATATTATTTCTGTTAGAATTTGACAAAATTTTATTAGGGTTATTGCCTATTGCAATTATAATATTATCAAAATTTAACCTAATTTTTTTGTTATAATTATTTGTATTAATTAATTTTGTATCAACACAATTTAAACCTGTCAAAATATTATTTTCGCCTATAAATTCTACAGGAGTTTTCATAAACATAAATTTAACGTTTTCCTCTTTGGCATAATAAATTTCGTCTTTTCGGGCCGGCATATCTTCTTCGGTACGTCTATACATCACATTAACATCTTTGCAGCCAATCCGAATCGCTGTTCTAGCGACATCCATAGCAACATTTCCGCCACCAATAACCAAAATTTTTTCAGGAATTTTGACTGGAGTATCATAATTTTTATCATGAGCGTTCATTAAATTCACACGTGTCAAAAATTCGTTAGCATAGTACACTCCTACTAAATTTTCTCCTGGAATGTTCATAAATTTTGGTAAACCTGCACCAGTAGCAATATAAATATAACTATAATTCATATCAAACAAGTCTTGTATATCCAAACTCTTGCCAATTATTATATTAGTTTTAATATTAACACCAATTTCTTTTAATTTATTTATCTCAAAATCCAAAACATTTTTCGGCAATCTGAACTTTGGAATCCCGTAAGCAAGAACGCCACCAGGGGTATGCAAAGCTTCAAAAATATCCACATGATAATTTTTCATAGCCAACTCTGCAGCACACGTCAATCCAGATGGGCCAGATCCAATTACTGCTATTTTCTTATTTTTTTTATTTATAATATTTATTTTTTTGTTTTTTAAATTATTATTTTTATAGTAGTTTCCCATAAATTTATCTGACACATATCTTTCTAGTCTTCCTATTGCAACAGGTTCACCAGTTCTATTTCTAACACATTTAGCCTCACACTGTTTTTCCTGAGGACAAACCCGACCACAAACCGCTGGCAAAAAATTGCTTTCTGATATAATTTCATATGCTTCTTCAATCTTATTTCTCGAGATTAAATTTATAAATTCTGGAATTTTCACACCTACAGGACAACCTGAAACACACGGTCTAGTTCCACAATTTAAACATCTTTGAGCTTCTTTTATAGCATAATTATCATTAAACGTTAATTCTACTTCGTTAAAATTAAAAATTCGTTCATTTTTATCCAAAATTCCAACATATTCTTTAAATTTACTATTATTAATCATAATATTTTTCTCACTTTCTATCAATAAATTAAAAATATATTATATTTATAATAAATTTAAATTACAATATTTGTTTTTAGAATCATGCTCTTCTTTACAAAACACTCTATTTCTCATAATAACTTCTTCAAAGTTTATTAAACTTCCATCAAAATCAGGTCCGTCTATACACGCAAATTTAACCTCATTTCCAACAGTAAGCCTACATCCGCCACACATACCTGTACCGTCAATCATGATTGAATTCATACTCACTATTGTCTTGACATTATATTTTTTGGTAACATCACAAACCGCCTTCATCATTAACAACGGCCCTACTGTCACAACTAAATCATAATTATTTTTGATCAATTTTCGCTCTAAGATTTCAGTCACAAGCGCTTTTTTACCATTTGAGCCATCATCAGTAACTACAACTAAATTTTTGTCAATTTTTCTCATTTCTTGTTCAAGAATTACTAAATTTTTGGTTCTAAACCCAGAAATAATCTCTACATTTGAACCCAATTTTTTTAATCCACGCGCCAAAGGACAAGCTATCGCGCCCCCGACACCACCTGATACAACTATTGAACTCTTATATCCAGACAGCTCACTTGGTTTTCCTAACGGCCCTACTACATCTAAAACATATTCGTTTTCGTTTTTTTTATCTAATTTTAAAGTACTAGTCCCCACTTTTTGGTATATTATTTCTATATTTCCTAGATTTCTATCATATTTAAATATAGTTAGTGGAATTCGTTCGCCTGTTTCATCAACTCGCAATATTACAAATTGTCCTGGTTTTGCTCTTTTTGCTACGTACGGAGCGTGAATTTCCATTAAAGTTACGCTCGGGTTTAAAATTTCTTTCCTTAGTATTTTATACAATTTATGGTGCTCCCCTCAAAATTACCAATTTACTAAACACATAATAACAATATTTTTTGTTTATTTCAAACATTAAAAACAAAGTTAAACACTTTATTTTTTTATAAACAAACATATTGTACAACCACAAATTATATAAAAACTACAGAAACAATTATTTTATTATAAAACCATTCTATTTGATAACTTTCGCAAACGCTTGTTTGTGCATGATTCATAAAAATTATAAACATACTTGACAATATATATATATATATAATTTTTCTAGCATTATTTAATTTTTAGGAATTAATTTATGCTAGAAATTATTTTTTGTTAAAAAAATTAAAACTAGGAAGGATTGATATAGTTATGTCAACAAAAGCAGAAGCACAAGAAAAAGTTTTTAAATATTGGTTTAAAAAGAGTACTACAAAAGGTCATGAACATAAGAACGCGCGTGCAAGAGGTGCATACATAGCAAAGCGAAGTTACCTTACT
>CAYYWE010000088.1:0-3431 GCA_964475315.1 uncultured Eubacteriales bacterium | reverse complement strand
TACGAAGACGTAGCATTGGGGGCTTATAATGCCGGTGTTAGTACTATAGAACGTTGGTTAGATGATTATAATAGTTCAAATAATGGTGTTACTTTAAGTTATGTTCCCTATAAAGAAACTCGTAATTACATAAAAAAAGTAAAATTTATTAAAAAAATTTATGAAAAACTATATTTTTTAATTTAATTTTTTATTTTTAATTAAGGGGTTTGATTTTTATGTCAGATATTAAAAAACTTAAACAAAAATTATTTACCAAAAGAGATTCCGGTGGGAAAGTATTATCTGAACAAGAATTAAAAAATTCTGAAGATTTTAGTGTAAATTATAAAAAATTTTTAGACGAATCTAAAACAGAAAGAGAAGCTGTAGATTATGTTTTAAAGAAAGCTAAAACATTGGGATTTACAGAATTTAATAATTCTAAAAAATATAATCCTGGTGATAAAATATATATAGTTAATAGAAATAAAAATATAATTTTATGTGTTATAGGTAAGAATAATTTAAAAAGTGGCATAAAGTTTTCTGTTGCGCATATAGATGCTCCTAGATTAGACTTAAAACCTAATCCAATTATAGAAAAAAACGAACTTGCTATGTTTAAAACTCATTACTATGGCGGTATAAAAAAATATCAGTGGACAGCTTTGCCATTAGCTTTGCATGGAGTTGTGGTTAAAAAAGACGGCACTTCTATAAATATTACTATAGGTGAGGATATTAATGAGCCGTGTTTCTGTATTACAGATTTGTTACCACATTTAGCTCGCGAACAAATGGTCAAAAAAATGTCCGAAGCAATCACTGGTGAAGACCTTAACGTGTTAATTGGTAGCATGCCATTTAAATCAGATAGCCCAGAGTCTGAACTGGTAAAATTAAATATTTTAAATATTTTATATAAAAAATATAATATTATAGAAGAAGATTTAATTTGTGCGGATTTAGAGTTAGTTCCTAATATTAAATCTCAAGATATAGGTTTTGATAGAAGTCTAATTGGTGGCTATGCTCATGACGACAGATCTTGTGCATATTGTTCAGTAGAAGCAATTTTTAATTTAAATAATATCCCAGATGATACATGTGTAGTTTTACTAACAGACAAAGAAGAAATTGGCAGCGACGGTAATACCGGTATGAAATCTTATTTCTTAAAATATTTTGTTTCTGATCTAGCAAATCAAAATAATTTGAAATCTAGACATGTTTTAAATAATTCTAAGTGTCTTTCTGCAGATGTAAATGCTGCTTATGACCCGACTTATGCTAATAATTTTGAACTACAAAATAGTTCTTTTATAAATCGTGGCGTTGTAATTACTAAATATACTGGTAGTTCTGGAAAATATAGTACCTCTGATGCTTCTGCTGAATTTACAGGTGAAATTTGTAGCATTCTTGACAAAAATAATATTCTTTGGCAAAGCAGTGAGCTCGGTAAAGTAGACAATGGTGGCGGTGGCACAATAGCAAAATATATAGCCTCATATAACATGGATGTTATAGATATTGGTGTACCTGTGTTGTCCATGCACGCACCTTACGAGATAATCTCCAAAATAGATTTGTATATGACATACAAAACTATATATTCTTTCTTTAAGTCATGATTATATTTTAAAATATAAACAATAAAAAACAAACAACTAGAATTTTTAAAATTTTCTAGCTGTTTGTTTTAGTTTTCTGATCAAAACTTAAAAATATAAAATTTTAACTTTATTAATTTATTGTTAAATATCTTTTTTTGTTAAAATTTATTTTATATTTTATTTCGCAGGAAATTTAATAATTACAAAACGGGCTTGCCGACTTTACGCCAGTCCAAATCTCCACGTTCAAGACCGTGAATCAAAATTTCAGCGGAAGCTATATTAGTAGCCAAAGGTATAATATGTAAATCACAAAGTCTTAACAAATCCTCTTCGCCACGGCCCATAAGTTCAGGACGAGTTGCATCACGAAAAAATATTACTACGTCTATTTCACCACATGATACGCGCGAAGAAATTTGTTGACAGCCACCTTGTTTTGCGCCAAGAAATTTGGTCACAGGCAAGTTAGTAGCGTCATGAATTAACCTTCCGGTTGTAGTAGTAGCACAAAGTTTATGTTTGCTTAAAATTCCACAGTATGCGATACAAAATCTTACCATTAGTTCTTTTTTCGAATCTTGCGCGATCAATGCTATATTCATTAAAAATTTCCTCCCAGAAATCCTGTTTAATTTAACTTAATTTTTGCTTACAAAACCACTGGTAACATTATATAATACCTTGGTTTTAAATACAATTATTTACAATATATTTTAATAAAAGTTCTACTTTATTTGCAATTTTTTTTTGTTTTTTTGTTTTTTTTTTACAAATTTGTATTGGCAATTTGTAATGTATTTTCATATTAATTATTAGTATTAGAGAAAAATATCTAAAAAATATTTTGATACAGGGGCGTGTAAAAATTATTATGAAATATAATACTATTTTGCCGTTGAGTAAAGCAATTATTGGTGAAAAATATGAAATTTTATCTGTAAGACTAGATGATTATTTTAGGCGAAGAATATATGATTTAGGATTAATTCCTAATAGTATTATTAAAATTTTACAAAAAAGTCCATTTGGAGATCCTGTTGCATATTTTATACGTGGCACTGTAATTGCTCTTAGACAAGAATGTACCAGCAAAATAATAGTTAAAAAAATATAAAATTTTAAATATTTAATATTATATTTATTATAAATGGGGTACATAATTATATATGAGTTTTGTTGTAAATACACTAAAAAAGTATAAAAATATTAAAAAAATAAAAAATAATTATGAGAAATATATTAATTATAAAATAGCAATAGCTGGGAATCCTAATGTTGGAAAAAGTACCGTATTTAACGCTCTTACGGGTCTTAACCAGCATACTGGGAATTGGCCTGGAAAAACTATCGAACGTGCTCAAGGAAAATATATTTATAAAAATAAAATTTTTAATTTTGTTGATATTCCTGGGACTTATTCTTTGTTGTCTAATTCACCAGAAGAAGAGATTGCACGTGATTTTATTTGTTTCGAAAAACCAGATGCGGTAATTGTTGTTCTTGATGCAACTTGTATAGAAAGAAACTTGAATTTAGTCTTACAAATATTAGAAGTAACTAAAAATATAATAATATGTTTAAATTTAATAGACGAAGCTAATAAAAAAAATATTTTTATAGACACTCAAGAACTGTCTTTACAGTTAGGTGGAGTGCCAGTAGTTTGTACCAATGCGCGAAAAAAATACGGTCTTAAAAATTTAATAACACAAACCGAAAAAATATGTGAAAATAAAACAAAAATCTATGATATAAAAAATAATTTTAGTTATAACCCAGAAATAGAAAATTCTATAAAAATAATACAAAATAATTTAGAAATTAATAATA
>CAYYWE010000087.1:0-3435 GCA_964475315.1 uncultured Eubacteriales bacterium | reverse complement strand
AATAAGTTTCTGTCTTGCGTAGTAAAAGTATTTATGTTTTCTGGTATATTTGGACTGATATTTTCGTATTATATAGGGACATCCGCTGGGTCGACAATAGTACTTGTATCAGGATTAATATTTTTTACTACTTTTTTTATAAGTAAATTAAATTCAAGTTTTTAGTATACTAAAAATCAGGAGCACATGAAATAATTGTTAAAATTAGTATTAAACTCTATGAGATATTGTGATAAAATTCTATGGATAATTATAATTTTAATATCAAGTTTTAGTTTGTTATTGGTAAAAAGTATTTCACGTGAAGGTTTTAATTACTTTACAATCCAATTTTTATCGGTAGTGATTGGATTGCTTGGTGCGTGTTTTTTACAGATAGTTAATTACAAAGTTTTAACCAATTTTTGGAAAATAATTTCTGGAGTGTGCACATTTTTAATTCTGTACACATTATTTGCAGGCGTAAAAGTCGAGGGTTCAATGGGAGTTAATGCGCGCGCGTGGATAGCTTTACCAGGAGGAATAACTTTTCAACCATCAGAATTAGCAAAAATTGGATTTATAATAACTTTTGCAAAACATCTTTCAGAAATTAAAAAAAATAACAATTTTAAAAAAGCCAAAGATATATTTTTATTATGCATTCATGCTATTATTCCTGTGTTATTAACACATTTGCAGGGTGACGATGGAGCAGCGATAATATTTTTTTGTATAGCTTTTACTATGATGTTCTTGTCTGGAATAGATATAAAATATTTTATTTTATTAATAATTTTGTTGATATTACTTGTACCTGTTTTGTGGAATTTTGTGTTAGCAGATTATCAAAAAAAAAGAATATTAACTCAATTTAATCCTGAGTCAGATCCGTTAAATATGGGATATCAACAAATTCAAAGTATGTTATCAATAGGTTCAGGAGGGGTTTATGGATACGGATTATTTCGTGGACCCAGAGTAGCAAATGGTGTTGTACCTGTACAAGAAAGTGATTTTATATTTTCAGTCGTAGGTGAGGAGCTGGGTTTTACAGGTACTCTGATAGTTTTGTCGTTAATTATTATATTTGTGTTAAGAATAGGATATATATCACGGGTTTCTCGAGAATACATAGGAATGTATATATGTTTCGGATTTATTGGATTAATTTCTATGCAAGCGATATTTAATTTGGGAATGTGCTTAAGTTTGCTGCCGGTAATGGGCGTGACATTGCCATTTATGAGTGTTGGTGGGTCATCTGCAGCGTGTTTGTATTTAGGAGTTGGAATAGTTCAAAATATATATATAAATCGAAACCAAACTAAAAAAATTGTGAACTTTGAACTGGAGTGAGATTTATTAATAAAACAAATAATATTAAAAATGTGTTAATATTATTCGGTTCTCCACACAAAAATAGTTATACTAAAAAATTATTAGAGTTTTATATTAATAATAATTTAATAAATATAAATTGTAAAATTAATATGGTATATTGTTATAATCAACATATTAAATCTTGTATAGACTGTAAATTTTGCAAAAAAAACAACTTTTGTATATTTAATGACATGGATCAAATTAATTTATTACTAAAAAACAGTGATATTATAATACTAGCTTCACCAATTCATAACTCTTCAATTTCGTCACCACTTAAAATTATTCTTGATCGTATGCAACTTTATTATTATTATTTTGTTAAATATAAAAAAAGTATGCTAAAAAAGCCTAAAGAAACTATAATTTTGTTAACTCAAGGCTCAAATAAAAATATTTATATTAAAAACATATTATTACAAATTGAACCAGTTTTTAGAACTTTAAACGCAAAAATCACAAAAATTTTAATTTTATTAAAAACAGATTTTTTTGTAAATAACGAATAAATTATATTACAAAGTCCTATAATTTAAATATTATAATTTAATGGACGGTGTTTTGTATCACAAATTTATACAAAAAATTTGGTGTTTTCGTAAGTAAATTTAAGCCTGAAATTTCAGAAAATTTAGATTTTGCTAAAGAAGAAGCAGGTAGTCTTGATTTAAAAAACAAATTACATGAAGTATGTTTAGAAATTGAGCGAACAAAACAATGGTTTGAAATGGAAACAGACAGGAATTTAATAGATGCCAGCATACATCAGCTTATGACTTTAAACGCTAAGTACAAATATCTAATATCAAAATTAAAATAGTATTAAATTAACTTAGAAATTTCAGAAGTAGCTAACTGGTCACATCTTTCGTTTTCTGGATGGCCTGAATGACCTTTAACCCAGACTATATTCAATCTATGAGTTTTTAACAACAACACTATTTCTTCCCAAAGATCTATGTTTAATACAGATTTTTTATTGCTTTTTTTCCAGTTGTTTTTTTGCCAACTATGTATCCAGTTTCGGGAAATACTGTCACACAAATATTTTGAATCACTGTAAAGAGTTACTTCGCACGGTTCACGCAATAATTTCATAGCAGAAATAAAAGCAATTAACTCCATGCGATTGTTAGTTGTATTTTGTTCTCCACCTGAGATTACTTTTTCATACTTATTGTACCTTAAAATCGCACCCCAACCCCCCGGACCAGGATTTCCACTACATGCACCATCAGTAAATATATCAACTTTTTTCACATAAAAGCTCCAACGTAAAAAACAAAAAAATGGAGCTGATAACCGGACTTGAACCGGTGACCTCATCCTTACCAAGGATGTGCTCTACCGACTGAGCTATATCAGCAACTAAAAAAACACTAACACATATGGCAGGGGTAGAAGGATTCGAACCCTCGACACGCGGTTTTGGAGACCGCTGCTCTACCAGCTGAGCTATACCCCTCTAAACACCCACCGCGATCTACACCTTCGTATTCTATATTCAAGCAAAAAAATAGTCAAGCATTAAATTTAATAAACCACCAAATATTATTTTTATCACAAAAAAATATCGTTATATAAAATTATTTTATATAATATATATAAATAAGTAGATTCATAAATACTAAATAGTAAAGCAAAAATTATAAATTATTTTATATTTTCAAAAAAATTGTTTAATTTATACAAAAAGTCAATGAAGCTAAAATAGTAGATAAAATTTTATTTATATTTCGGAGGATTAACATACTCTATTTCTCCTTGATTAGCGTATTTAATAATATCTTTTTTTACAATAGTTAATTTTTCATGGTTTTTTAAATCAATCATAACTTCTTTGAGCTTAGATTTCATCAAAGGATCGTCTTTACCAAAAGGAACGAGGGCGTAAGTATGAAATCTACACCCTGAAAAAAACAACTATGATGTATTAAAAAGCCACTAGAGTGTGTTCACACTAGTAGTGCATCGATAATCATAGTGAAATAAATAAATCCATAAAAGATTACATCTAAGGCAAGACCGCACAGACAGCAACAGAAAAGTGGAAGGAACAAAGCTCAACTC
>CAYYWE010000086.1:0-3527 GCA_964475315.1 uncultured Eubacteriales bacterium | reverse complement strand
ATAATGATAATTCAATATAATTGGCTTTATATCCTAAATCTTTAAGTGTAGTGTGGATGCTTCCTCCGTATTCACCAAGTCTGCAGATACCCGGCGAAGTAATCATGGCAACATAATCAGCACCGCCTTCAATTGCTTCAATAAAATTACCTAAAATTAATTTATAAGGAAGGCATATTGCTTCAGGAGAATTTTTTGTTCCGTATGACAAAGTCTTTTTGCTGGTATATGGTGGAACAAATGGATCAACTCCAATTTTTCTTAATCCTGCTGCCCATGCAATTGAAATAGTTCCCATGTGTGGAAATGCAACTTTAATTCGTTTTTTAGCCATTTATATCACTCCTGTATAATATTATAATTATATACTAAAAAATTTTTTCAGGATATAATAGCAATAGATTTTCTCTGGTGGAGTAAAGTGGAGGCAGAGTTTTGGGGCGAATAGTTCAACTATCTAAAAATGTGATAAATCAAATTGCAGCAGGTGAGGTCATAGAACGTCCATATTCTGTTGTGAAAGAACTTGTTGAAAACTCTGTGGATGCAGGGGCGACAAAAATTAGTGTAGAAATTTCGAACGAATGTCGAAATATTCGAGTGGCTGATAATGGTTCTGGGATACATCCAGATGATATAGTATTAGCTTTTTCAAAACACGCAACAAGCAAAATATCTTCTGGCGAGGATTTGTATAATGTTAAGACTATGGGATTTAGGGGAGAAGCATTAGCAAGTATCATTTCTATATCTCGATTAACTTGTATTACTAGAACAAAAGATTTTGATTTTGGAACAAAAGTAGAGTGTGAAAATTCTGAAGTAAAAAAATCTCAAACAGGATGTGCAATTGGAACGATTATGGATATAAGAGATTTATTTTACAATTTGCCCGCTCGTTTAAAGTTTCTGAAATCTCAAAAAACAGAATTCGCTTATATTAGTGAATTGATACAGTCTCTAGCTCTAATTCATACCAATGTTGCATTTGAGCTCAAAAATAATGGAAAAATTGTTATCAAAACTACTGGTCAAAATGATATCAAGCAAGTGTTACAGGAAATCTTTTCTGATGACATTGCAAAAAATATGAAGGAAGTTTTTAAAACAGATAAAATATCCGGTTTGAAAATATCTGGCTTAGTAAGTACTCCGGATTATACAAGAGCCAGTAAAAAAGATTATTATATGTATGTAAATTCCCGTATGGTAAAATGTCCTATTTTTCAGAAATCAATTGATACTGCATACAAAAATCTAATAGGTTCAAGATATCCATTTATTGTTTTAAATTTGGAACTTCCACCAGAAGATGTTGATGTAAATGTTCACCCAACAAAAAAAGAAGTTCGTTATAAAAATCCAAATCAAATATTTAATTTTATTTATTCATCAATTGATATGGCGTTGTCAGGAATTGTAGAAAAAAGTATTCAGCCACAGTTTCAAGAACTTCCAAAATATAGTCCAGAGTCAGTAAAAAAAATAGAAATCCAGTCAGATGATATATTTGTCTCAGATGATAAAAATGTTGCTGCTGTATTTACAAAAACGTTTGAAGAAAAAAGTATTATAGAATTTCCAAAACAACCAAAAAGTTCTCAACAAAATTTAAGTTTTAGTCAAACAAATTCAATTCCACAAACTACAAATGAATATTCAGAAGAAATTATTGGGCAGTATAAAAAAACATACATTTTGATAGAACGTGAAGAAGGGCTGGAAATTGTCGACCAGCATATTGCAGAAGAAAGATATATTTATGAAAAATTAAAAAAGTCAAAAAATATAGACTGCCAGTTGCTATTTATTTCAGATGTTATTGAGATTTCACCGAGTGATAAGGAACTTTTAGCTGCGAATAAAGACAAACTTGAAAAATTCGGTTATGAAATTGATTTTATTTCTGATACAGAAGCTATTTTTAGAAAAGTTCCTCAATTAATCTCTAAAGTTGCTCCAAAAGAAATTCTTGCAGATATTCTGGAACATATTTCCGGCGATATTGATAATATTGAAGAACAGATTTTAATAACAACTTCGTGCAAGGCTGCAGTTAAGGCAAATACATTTTTAAGTCCTTTTCGGATGCAGGAAATAATTAAAAATTGGCGAACTTGTGAAAAACCTTATACCTGTCCGCACGGAAGACCAATTTCAAGAATAATTGAACATAAAGATATTGCGAAATTTTTCCAAAGAACAAAGTGATTTGTAACAAATTTGTTACAATTTATTGTTATCGGGCAATTTAATTTTATTACTCGTTTTAAAAAGGGTATATGATGGTGTAAAAATTATTTATGAAAGAAGGTAATTATGGATCCAATAAAAAATACTGGTGTCGTAGATTATGCAATGGCAAATCAAAAGAATCAAAATCAAATACAACAATATGAAGATTATTCATCTATGCCAATGGTTTATGAACCGGAAGTAGAACATAAGCAAAAGTCTTCTTCAGGAATGACTGGTCTGGCTATTGCTGGTGTTATTGGAGCTGTGATAGGACTTGGAATTGGTAAAAAATGGGGTGGTAAGGATTTGAAAAATATTCAACTTACTGCAGATGAAGCAATAAAAAAATACGAAGCTATCAAAAATGAAAAAGAAACATTAGAAAAAGCAAAAAATGAAGCCGAAAAAGCCCTTAAAAATTATAGAGATGCTGATTTGAAGACTAGATTTATCAGACGATTTTATCCAAATTATAAGTTATCTGAAGAAGAAATAGCTGCTAAAAAAGCAATGAGAAATTCAAAAACGGAAGCAGCCAAGGCAACAAAAGAAGCAGACAATAAAGCAGAGAAAACTGCAGATGCTGCGGAAAAAGCAGAAAAAACTGAGAAAAAAGATTAATGACTTAAGAAATAGAGGCTCTGCTAAAAGCAGAGCCTCTATTTCTTTTTTTAAATTTTTATTACAATCGAGGAGGTGGCATATTTGAGTTTTTCTTGTTTTTACCTTTTATACCAATTAAAATTACATCTCCTTCATTAATAGCATCACTTTTTATTTCTGTAAAAGAGTCATCGCTAGCACCAGTTATAATATCAATTCTTTCAATTTTTAAACCATTTTTAATCCATAATCCTTGAGTTTTAAATTTTGTTCCATCTGTTTTTGGAGTAAATTTCAGAGCAATATTTGGTACAGTTAGTACATCTTCATTTTTTGCAGTAATTATTGATACGTTTGCGGTCATCCCAGGCTTTAATTTTAAGTCTTTGTTATCGACAGTTACTATTACAGAATAAGTAACAACATTAGAAACGGTGGTAGGTGAAATTCTAACTTGTGTAACTTTTCCATAGAACTCGCTGTTTGGATATCCATCTAGTGTATAAGTTACATCCTGTCCTTCTTTAACATTTCCTATGTCAGCTTCCGAAACGTTAACTTCTATCTGCATTTTTTCTAAATCCTGAGCAATAGTAAAAAGTTCTGGAGCCTGAAAACTTGCAGCAACCGGCTGTCCGAGGTCAATTTCTCTGGAAATAATCATGCCGCTTACCGGTGCAGTTATT
>CAYYWE010000085.1:0-3540 GCA_964475315.1 uncultured Eubacteriales bacterium | reverse complement strand
AGTTTGTCAGTATCTTTTCTTACGTTACCAATAGAAATATTATTTTTTAAACAAATTTCTGTTATATTTATAATATCAAATTTATTAATTATCCCATTAATTACTATTATTTTAAATTTTACGTTAATATTAAATTTACTTTATCCAATACTTCCAGTTTCGATTTTATCACCAGTAATAATTATTTGTGGTCTAACTGCAAACTTGGTAATTTATTTATCAGATATGCTTTCCAAAATACCATTTTTAATAATCTCTTTTGATTATGATTTAATTAAATTATATGCTATACTTTTAATAATTTTGATATTAATTACTTTTTATTTTAAATATAAAAAATAAAATCAGATTTTAATATATTTTTTAATTGAAATATAGTACGTTCTTTTGATAAAATAGTAAAAATTTATATTTTTATAAAAAAATATGTAATAAGGTGTGAACTGTTATTGTTTAGAAATAAATTTTTTATAAACTTCAAATTTATTTTATTTATATTTAATACTTTATTTATACTTAATATTAGTAGTATAATTATTAAATCTGCTGATATAAATTATATATTACCTATGGGAAAAAGTGTTTTGTTGCCATGTGAAAATCACGCATATGAAGAAATAAATTGGAATTCTGAAGATCCACAAATTGCAACTGTCGACAGAGATGGAGTTGTTGATTCTAAATCTGTGGGAAAAACTTGTGTAATAGGAACAGATTCAGAAAATAATAAAATATTTAATTTTAATATCGAAGTAATTAGTCAGGAACCAATAAAGATCGTACATGTCGATTTTTCTAAAGATGATTGTAAAAATATAATATTATCTAGTATAATTTCTTCTAAGGCTAAAAACATAAAATTTGAAATTAAATCTGACGACTGTACATATAAAATATATACTAAAAATAGTTGTAAAATTAATTATTTATGGAATTTATATACAAAAGAGATTAATTACTTGAAACCAGGTGACTATGTTTTAACAACATATGCTAAAATTAATAATAAATGGGAAACTTGTGATAACGGTCATTTCAAATTTAAAATTAAAGATACAAATTCAGACAAAGAAAAAAATTTAAGTATACATGGATTAAATTTTATTTCTAAAATGGAAGGTTTTATGTCGCATTCATATAGAGATGTAGCTAATTATCTCACAATAGGATACGGAGAACTTATACAGCCCAATGAATTTTTTTATAATAATTTAACTCAGGCTGAAGGAATAATAAGTTTTAAAAAAAAATGTAGTGAATATATATCTGCCGTAAATAATTTTTTAATTGACAGCAAAGTCAAATTCAACCAAAACCAGTTTGATGCACTAGTGAGTTTTTCCTATAATTTGGGAATATCATGGATGAAAAATTCCAATAATTATTTAAGAGAATTGATATTAAATTCTAATAGTAAAAATATAATAAAACACGGATACGTTAATTCAGAAACAGGCCTTAATTTGAGAGAACATCCAGACATAAATTCTAAATCTTTGAAAGTTTTATCATATAACACAAAAGTAAAAATATTAAATTTTAACAAAATTAATGATTATTGGTACCATGTAGAATTAAAAATCAACAAAAATAACAAACTAACCGGGTATTGTTATTCAGATTATCTAGATATTAAAAATAGTTGTGAAAACAAAAATTTAAATCTAGTTGACAAAGAAAACTTTATTAAAGAATTTTTACGTTATCACCATATAACTAAAAAAAATATTATTGACAATAAAATAGTATCTGAAAAAAAATGTTGTATTGGATTGTTAAACCGGCGAATTATGGAACTAGATATATTTTTAAACAATGAATACCCTACAAAAGCCAATTATCATAAGTATCCTGTTCCAGATTGTATAACTGATGAAGTATCCAATTTTTTTGTTAAATAGTATGGTACAGTAGCAGAATGAAATATGAAAATATAAAAAATTATGAATCAGAAAAAATCCGTAGGATAACAGGTATAAAAATCAAAACGTATAAAAATATTTAACAAAAAGCACACAGAAGAACACGCCAAAAACGCAGGAAACTTTGTTATCACGAAAAAAACAAATTTTCATAAAAATTCAAAAATTCTAAGCTCTTAGATTCAATTTAATCTTTGCTATTTTCAACTGTAAGTTTTTGTTTCGATTTCGCAGGAAATTTTATTCCCTAATTTTTAAGCACACAAAGTTTGTGCTATGATACCCGTTAAATAAAATTAATATTCTGGAGATAAATTTTTGTTGTGACTAGCATATTTTGTGCGTCTGTTAGTTTCAGGTTTGGTAAGACTTGATAATTTCTCACTACTTATTTTCATAAATTTTGATACCATATCTTCAAACTTTTCACTAGAATTGTGTTTGACTATTTTTTTGTTATTTTTGTTAAAATTTATACGTGTATTTTTTTGTTCTAAATTTTGAGTATCATGTTGAAGTATAGTTAAATTTTCTTTAAGTGCACTTTTTATAGATAGACTAATTTTGTTATTTTCAAGCAATTCTAATACTTTAACTTTCACAGAATCACCAGTTTTTAAGTAATCATTAACAGATCTTACATAATTTTCTGATATTTCTGAAATGTGAACCAGTCCAACATTTCCAGATTCTAATTCTATAAACGCTCCGAAACTAGTGGTATTTTGGACTTTTCCGGAAAGTATTTGTCCAACTTTTATATTTTGTTCGATTATCGACTTCATAAAACAAGTTCCTTTCACTAAATTTTTAAATTTTAATTTTGTTTTTCCTGATTTATTGAACAATATTTTCAAATACTCTTGTATTATTCGAAATATTATTATCGTCACCCGAATTGGTTTGACCTGAGTTTTTTTCTATTTCTTGTAATTTTTCTGAAATAATATTATTTTTTTCTCTTTCAGACAGCATTTCCTGATTAATTTGTTTAATTTTTTCAGTTTTGTCTAAAATTTTGACACATATATTAATAAAATTATATATAAAAACTGAAATTATTATAAACAAAACTAATTTTAGAAGTTTTTTCTTATTTTTTTTTGAAATTAGTCTCATAATTTTATTACTACTTTTTCACGAATATTAATATCTAAAGTTTTAATTCTAGAATTACAATTTTTATTATGTATAAAGTGAAGATAAATTTCAAGTATTAATTTTATTTTTGTAAAAAATACACAATTTTCAAAAAAATACTACACATCAGATTTGCTCTTTTGTGAATTTGTCATATTTTTTTGTTTTGATTTATATTTAATATTTTTATTTACTATTTTAGTGATTTTATATACAAACCCACCAAAAGTTAAATAATAAACACTCCAACCTATACATTCACTCATAATAATATAAAACCTAAATTCACCGTTATTAAATATTAATATAAACCCAAAAGTAATACAAGCACATAAAACAAAATAAATAATATCTTGAAAAAATATTATTATATTTTTTGTATTTATAATAATTCTAGAAATCCTAAAAATATCATAAATAAATCCTAAAAAAATACCTAATAAAATTAAATATAAAAATATTATAAACTGTTCGTTAA
>CAYYWE010000084.1:0-3547 GCA_964475315.1 uncultured Eubacteriales bacterium | reverse complement strand
AAAAGGAAATGTACTATAATATTATGGGGAAATTAAATTATTTAAATAAAAATAAAGATTTTAGACGTGTTTATACTAAAGGAAAATATGCAGCTTCCCCGTGTTTAGTGACATATATATTAAAAAACAAGTTAAATTTTAAAAAAAATACTAATAGAATTGGCATAACTACAAGTAAGAAAGTAGGCAATGCTGTTCAGAGAAATAGGTGTCGCAGAATTATCCGTGCGGCGTATGCGCAAGTTGATAATTTTTTAGTGCCAGGAAATGATATAGTTTTTGTAGCACGAGAAAAGACCGTAAAATTGAAAACACAGGAAATTTTACGGGATATGAAATACCAGCTTAAAAGACTAGAAGTGTTAAAGTGTGAAACAAGTAATTAAAAACATGATTTTGAATATAATAGTTTTTTACAGAAAATTTATATCTCCGTTAAAGGGGCCGTGTTGTAGATTTTTTCCGACTTGTTCTATGTATGCGCTGGAAGCATTTGAACGTTTTGGGGTTATATACGGTGGTCTTTTGGTTGTTTACAGAATTTTAAGATGTAATCCATTTTGTAAATCCGGCTATGACCCTGTGCCGTTGGAATTGAATTTTAAATTAAAATTTAAAAAACGTAAAGTAAACAAATAAATAAAATATATAAATTAAGTATATAACTTGAATGGGAGATTAATATTTTGGGTTTTTTTGATTTTCTTGGAAATATTTTTGGATATATACTATGGTTTTTGTTTGATATAGTTAGTAATTATGCTATTGCTATAATTTTGTTTGTTATATTAGTGAATGTTATTATGTTGCCGTTTACTATAAAAAGACAAAAAACAGCAGCGTTACAAGCCAGAATTAATGCAAAAGAGCAAGAACTAAGAAAAAAGTACGAGAAAAATCCAAGAAAATTTAACGAAGAGAAAGCGTTGTTATATGAAAAAGAAGGCATCGATCCAATGGTGGGGTGTTTTTCAGCTATGGTTTTACCACTGGTGTTATGGAGTGGAATTTTTGGAGCTATAACTAAACCTTTGGGGAACACTTTGCACATACCTTCGGAAAAAGTGTCTCAAGCCGTAAAGATATTATCTGAAGTTCCTGATTTAAAAGATAAAAAAATCTCGTATGATCAGCTTCAGTTAGTGAAATATTATGATAGTATAAAAAATGATTTGAATATGCTAAATTCTGAAGAACTTGCTGATGTAGAAGAGTATAGTCACGGGTTTAATTTTTTCGGTATAAATTTATTAAATACTCCCAATAGTTCGAATTTTTCGGAGTTTGTGTGGGTGATAACTTTGTTGTGCTTAATAGGGTCTCTGTTGACTTTGTATTCAAATAGGGTTGTTCAGAGGAGTTCTGGAGTGATGACTCAACAAGCTGAGGGTTGCATGAAGTTTTTACCGTATAGTACGTTATTTATAATGACATATTTTTCGTGGACTGTCCCTGCAGCAGTAGGTTTATATTGGTTTTTGAACTCTGTTGTAGGTGCAATACAGAACATAATTTTAAGCAAATATTATAATATTTATATCATAAATGCAAAAAATGAAGCGGCAAGATTGGCACTGTTAGAACAAATTGAACAACAAGAAAATTTAAATATTTTAGAGGAGGTAAAAAAGTAATGTTTTTTAAGAAGTTGACAAGAAATAAGAATATGTGTATAATTAAAATGTAAAATAAAATTAAAATTGGAGGTTAAATTTATAATGTTAAAAGAAGTAATTTTGTCAGAAGAGACTGTTGAATTGGCTATGGAAAAAGCTTGCAAAACGTTAGGACAAAACAAAGAAAATATAAATTTTGAAATTTTGCAACAACCTACTAAAGGTGTGTTTGGTGTATTCGGTGGAAAAATGGCGCAAATTAGGGCTATTGTAAAAGAAACACCTGCTCAAAAAGCTTTGAATTTTTTAAAAAGCATATTGCCTAATATGGGTCTAGATAGTCTCACAGTTGATATTTTAAGTGAAGAAAATGAATATTGTGAAATAAAAATTGATGGTGGCGTTGATGTTTCGTTTGTTTTGGGCAGACACGGTGAGGTTCTTGATTCGTTACAGTATTTGTGCGGTTTAATAGCCAATGACTCTTGTCATGAGGAATCGAGATTCTGTAGAATCAGGCTCGAGGCCGGTGAGTATAGAGAAAACAGACGTAGAACTCTTATGTCATTGGGCAAAAATATTGCCGAACAGGTATATAGACTAGGCAAACCGATAGCTTTGGAACCGATGAAATCTTATGATCGTATGGTGATTCATATGGCTGTTGACAAAATTCGTGGCGTAAGATCATGGTCAGAAGGCAATGATAAAGTAAGATGGGTTGTTATTGCGCCTGAATTTATGAGCCAGAAAGCTGTAAGTGCTGTGAGCGCGAACAGCTCTGCTGACATTGATCTTGAAGAAGATTTCAAAAACAGTAATTATGCACCGAAAACTCCGGATTATATCGATCCGTACGGTACTGCTTACAATAAAAGAGACTACAAATATAGTAACTATAATCATAGTAATAGTTACAAAAGTAATTATGAAGATAGACCAAATTTTGAGTATCGTGAGCCGAAAGAGGCACAGGAAAATTATTACAAAAAGCCAGAATTTAGTACCTCAGATAGTAATTACTCTGCGAGCGATAATTACAGTGCTAATAAATATGAAAAATATAACAGATACTATCAAGGCGATACTGACTATTTTAATACGCATCATGATATGCTAGAAAATCCGGAAGTTATAAAGCCGCCTGTAGAAGTTCTTTCAGAAACTCAAGATATCAAAACCCAAGAATATAAAAGTTAAAAAAATATTAAAAATTGTTTTTAGTTCTCTTGAATTTTTAAAAGAGAGCTAATTGTTTGTATATAAAAATATATGATAATAATAAATAATAACAGAAAGAAGTTTTAATTAAAAATGGATGAAATAGCAGCAATTTCAACACCAATAGGCATAGGCGGAATTGGTATAGTACGAGTTTCTGGTGAGAGTTCTATTGAAATTGTAAATAAAATTTTTATTCCGTTTAATAAATCTACAAACTTATTAGAACTTAAAGGTTATTGTGCAAAATACGGAAAAATAGTAAAAAACAACAAATTTATAGATGAATCTGTAGTATTAATATACAGATCACCACACAGTTATACTGGGGAAAATGTAGTAGAAATTTCTTGTCATGGCGGGCTTTTTGTGACTAGACAAGTTTTGAGAGCAGTACTTGAGGAAGGCGCCAGACTTGCTGAACCGGGAGAATTTACTAAACGTGCTTTTTTGAACAAAAAAATGGATTTGTCGCAAGCTGAAGCTGTTATGAGTATAATTTCTGCTAAAAGTGAACGCGCAAACTTGATAGCTTTTAGTCAAAAAGATGGGTTATTAACTAAAAAAATAAACAAAATTAAAAACAAATTAATAGAATTGTGTGCAAAATTATCTGTATGGGCTGATTATCCGGAAGAAGAATTTAGTGATCTAGAAAATATAAACAATAATAATTTAATTAATACAATAAATAATATTAACTTGGAAAT
>CAYYWE010000083.1:0-3552 GCA_964475315.1 uncultured Eubacteriales bacterium | reverse complement strand
AAACCAATAACCGTAAAATTTCAGACGAAAGAGTTCAAAATGAGCACGCCATTGCTTTGCTCTTAGGTTCAATCTCATTTTTTCCATTTGCGATTATGAGCTTTTGTTTTGATTTTCACAAGAAGTCTATTTACTAAATACCACTATTTTTTATTCAATTGTTAACATTAAAATACGATTTACTAGTATTTTTTAGTTCTCTCACATCTAGAGTACCTTTTTCACTATTATTAATTCTGTTTAAAATAATCTCAGAAATCGTCAAAATTTTGTATTCTATATCTTGTGAATCACCAAATAAAATATTAATTCTATCATCATAATTTATAATTATATTAAACTTATCAGAAAAGTCTATTGATTTTATTAAATTTAAGTTTTTATTTTCACATAAATCACAAATTTTTTTGATTATATTTTTAATATTACTATCTTCGTAAACTATGTCACCCAGATCTGAAACAAAAAATTTTATCCCAGTCAAAGTCACAAGTTCGGGAATGTTTTCTTCTCTGGTTTCCAAAATTTTACTATTTTTGCTAATTAAATAATATTTATTATTATCTTGAGAAATCAGGTTATACTTAATCTCACTGATACTTGTATTTATTATAATTTTATCAGGAAATTTTTTTTTAATTTGTATATTTTCTATGTACGATAAATTTTTGTATATATTATTTCTAGCTTTTTTTGTGTCCAAAAACAACAAATTGTCTCCAATATTTATACCAGAATTGTTAATTATGTCTTGACTAGTATATTTAGTATTACTTTCAGAAATTATGTTTTTAACACTAAATATTTTATTTGTTAATTTTACAAATCCAAAAATTAATAATATCAAAATTATTAACACAAATATTATAATGCTCAGTCTATTTATTATAATTTTTTTATATTTTTTTTTGTGTGTTTTATTTTTATTCATGAATTTTTATGTCCTTTTTATTTTAGCTCCCAAATTTGATAATGTTTTTTCAATATGTTCATAACCTCGATCTAAATAATTAAGTCCAGTTATAGTGGTAACACCTTCAGCACCTAGTCCTGCTATTACAAGCGCCGCTGCACCACGCAAATCTCTGGCTTTTACTTTTGCACCAGAAAGCCTTTTTACACCATTTACAAGCGCAACTTTTCCTTCAACTTTAATATCAGCACCTAATCTTAACAATTCATCAACATGTTTGTATCTGTTTGAAAATATATTTTCAATAAACATACTTGTACCATCTGCTATAGTGTTCATAGACATCACTGGTGCTTGGGCATCTGTAGGGAACCCCGGATACGGCATAGTTCTTATAATTCTATTAGAATACGGCCTAGACGGACATTCTATTTTTAAGTTTTTTTTATCCAAAATTTTTATAATACACCCAGACTCTTCGAAAACGGGTATCGCTGAACTTATATTTTCTTCAAGAATATTTCTCAATATTAAGTTTCCAGACGTTACCACACCAGCAGACATATAAGTAATAGCAGCGATTCTATCCGAAATCACAGCATGTTCAGCACCGTGTAATTTTTTTACACCTTGGATAATTATAGTACTATCACCATTATACTTAATTTTCGCACCACATTTAATCAAAAAATTAGTTAAATCTACAATTTCAGGTTCTTTTGCAATGTTGCTAATCACAGTTTCGCCATGTGCACATACTGCTGCTAAAATCAAATTTTCGGTCGCACCAACACTTGGAAAAGACAGTGAAATATTACAGCCTCTAAGCCCAGAAATACAAGTTTCACAATCTAATATCCCATGACTCTCGTTTATTATTAACCCCATTTGTCTTAAACCGTCCAAATGCAAGTCTATAGGTCTTGGACCTAACTCACAACCTCCAGGCAAACATAGTTTTGCTTGACCTGAAACAGAAATTAGTGCTCCTAAAAATATTATAGACGATCTCATTTCTCTCATCAAGAAATCTGGAATATTATTTTTGTAAATATTTCTGGAATTTATTACCAAAGTGTTATTCTCAAATTTTACAGTACAACCCAGATAATTTAAAATTTTAATACTCGCATATACATCTGAAATTTCCGGGCAATTATGTATCACACACTCATCTTTTGATATTATACAAGCAGCTATAATCGGCAAAATACTGTTTTTTGCGCCCTGTATTTTTATCTCTCCGTCTAATCTTCTTGCACCTTCTATTATTAATTCTGACATTATTTGCTCACCTCTCTAAATTTGAAAATTAATAATTTTAAATATTATTAATTATTATTAACCATAGTCATGTTTTAAATCCTCTCATATTGGCTATAATATTCATCTAAAAATATTCCGTGATATAAATAAAACAAAAAAACACCCTAAAATTAATATTTAGAGTGTTTAAAATTTTTTAATAATTACAATTTGTTATCTAAAATTTTAAATATTATTTTCAATTACTTCGAATTTTTTAGAAATCTCATCATAATTTAACAACCAATTATCACAATCAAAAAGTTCAGACTCATAATTTTGTATTTTAGCACGAATTTCATCAATAAATTCAACTACACGACGACCACTATATTTGTGTTCAGCAAACAGTTTAGAATAGTAATCAAGAGCATTTTCAGACCATGACAAATTAAATCCGCGTTGTTCATAAGCCTCAAATAAGTTTTTACTTGACTTAATTATCATATCTTTATAATCATCTATATTAAAGTCTTTAAAGTATACCATTCCACCGCTTAATCTGTCTTTAAAACTCGGCTCTAGTTGATTTAAATCTTCTTCAGTTTCATTGGAAATAGTAATAAAAATCTTGTTGCCTACAGAAATTCCTGCAAATTTGGCTTGGTCTTTGGCATCTCTCATAGCTTCGTCAAGCGTACTTGGAATAATAAACCCTTTTTCAGTCCTTAAATCACGCTTAGATAACTGTGAATCAAGCAAACGTTGCTTTTCGATTTCGTCAAAACTTATTATCTGAGCATATGGACTTTCAACAACTTTTCTTAACTGAGTTTTCAAAAATTGTTTAGTTCGACCATTATCTAAAACTTCGTCTTTCATCAATCGAGATATTACAGTATTCGCACTGTTACCTTTGTCTTCAACCGCCTGAGCCATACCAGAAGTATAGGTTCCTACACCCAAAGTGTTAGCTATAACTTTCAAAGCAGTAGATTTTCCTGTGCCAGGAGCACCATAAAAGTGTAGCACTAAACAGCGTGATGGGGCAATCTTGAGACCTTTACACTCTTGCAAATACGCACAATGTTCCTTTAACTTACACATAATCTTTTCAATAGCTTCGTCTTGTCCGGCTAGTGAATTTTCAAGATTTTCTTGGATTTCTGGCAATTTTTCAGCCAAAAGCTCAGCAGTAATACCTTTTACTGTTTGAGTTGAATTAAATATAGACTTCGCAGTTAAACTAAAATCTTGCAAATGAGCACCAGACTGTAAAAGATTTTGAACCCCCCACATAAGAACACTTAATGGCAGGCTCAATGCTACCAATTTCAAACTTTTTCTAGTATAATTGCTCAGAATATCAACCAATGGGTTTTTCTCTAATAACT
>CAYYWE010000082.1:0-3650 GCA_964475315.1 uncultured Eubacteriales bacterium | reverse complement strand
TTTTCTTCCTCCAAGCCAGGTTATTGGTTAACTAAAAATTTAAAATCCAAAAATAATTATTTAATATTACAAATAATAATATTAAAATATAAAGTTAACATGACCTCTACTGCGTGTAGGTTAAAATAAAATTATAATTTAACTTCTATTTCAACACCTGCAGGGAGTTCAAGATTCATCAGAGAATCAATAGTCTTTTTGGACGGCTTCAAAATGTCAATTAATCTTTTGTGAGTTTTTAACTCGAACTGTTCACGACTATCCTTATTGATATGAACCGAACGCAATATAGTAACAACTTGCTTTTCAGTCGGTAATGGAATCGGTCCGGAAATCTTGGAACCAGTTCTGGTCGCTGTCTCGACTATCTTGAGTGCTGCTTGATCTACAAGTTTATGATCGTATCCCTTCGCACGTACTCTGATCTTCTCTTTGACTGCCATTAAATCGCCTCCTTACTTATAATCAAACACATTTTTATACCATGCAGTAATCGGGCACTATTCTCACTAATTAATTTATCAAAATAAATCTAACAAAAATTCAAAATTTCGCCCGGTTTAAAATCGGACATACTCCACGGAAATAACCAACTAACTCTACAAAAAATATAACTTTAGTTGCAACCTCCCGCTTCATCGCATATCTTCGCAGTCACACATTTTTCATCATACCAACCTTTTAAAAAAAGTCAATACGCTAATTTTATTTTTTTATGCTGTCACTATTTCGTGCTACACAAAACAACAACCCGAATTGATTTTTTGGCTTTAGGTCTTCACTCTATTAAATATATTTTATCTTAATATCATTTCTAACCTTTTCTTTCATGGCTGCCTCACGATCTACACAATCTTGTTTGCTTCGCTAAATTTTATCGTAATCAAACCTTCCTAATTCATAAAACTTACGTGTTATATTTTTAATTATAACTCAAAAAATAAATTTGTCAAGAAAAAATATTTTATGAATTAATTTATTGTTTTTACCAATACTCTTTTTTGATGTAAAAAAATATTTTGTTTTATATTTTGAAAGGAGATATTTAAACTATGAATTATAATAAAGTAAAAATTTGTGGCATAAACACTTCAGATTTAAATTTATTAACAGAAAAAGAAAAAATTAATTTATTAAAACTTGTTAAAAATGGAGACGAACTCGCAAGAGAAAAATTAATTCATGGCAATTTAAGATTAGTCTTAAGCATAGTTCACAGATTTACAAATCGTGGTGAAATGCTGGATGATTTATTTCAAATAGGCTGTATTGGTCTGATAAAATCTATAGACAACTTTGATATCTCACAAAATGTGAAATTTTCGACTTATGCTGTTCCTATGATAATTGGCGAAATTAAAAGATATTTAAGAGACAATAATTCTGTACGAGTAAGTAGAACTATGCGTGATATAGCATACAAAGCTATGCAAATTAAAGAACAAATAACTAATTCCAAAAACAAAGAGCCGACTATAGAAGAAATAGCAGAAGAGTTAAATATCTCAAAAGAAACAGTAGTACTTTCACTAGAATCAGTAGTAGAGCCAGTTTCGCTAAACGAACCAGTATTTTCAGACAACAATGGCGACGTAGTATACATAATGGACCAAATAGGCGATAATAACGACGACATAAACTGGCTTGAAGGCATAGGCATGAAGCAAGCTATACAAAATTTAACTACCAGAGAAAAAAGTATACTAAACTTAAGATTTTTAGAAGGTAACACACAAATGCAGGTAGCAAAAAAAATCGGAATCAGCCAGGCACAAGTTTCTAGACTAGAAAAAAGTGCTATGTCTAAAATAAGAGAATAATTCATTACTTGTGAAATATATACAAATATTATAAATACTATTGACAAATTATATATATTTTTCTAGAATTAATTTGTTTTTTACACAAAAATATTCTGGAAAGGGCGCGGAATTATGACAATAGACAAAAATTTAGAAATTATATTTGATTATATATTCATTAAAAAAAATAAGTTGCGTGCAAAAACACTAGCAGAAGCAATTTTAGCTTGTTATCTAGTAGCACAAGACACTGCACCAAAAGATGATGATAGAAAACGTGGCACGAAAGCAATAAATCAGTATATTAAATTACGCTCAAAACCAAAAATAAAAAATTGCTTAAGAGATATTAAAAAATTTATAGATCTTGGGGACTTTGAATACGCTATAAATATGTTTAAAGATTTGATTAATTTGCCGGAAGTGCAAGATTATGTTTTAAAAGAAAAACTAACCAGACAATCTGATTCTACAAAATCCAACAAAATTACAGATAAATTAAGTCCAATAGTTCAAGAAAAGTTTTTACAATATGATAGTAAGCACCCTGGAATCATCAAATCAAAACGAATTCGTGAAAAAATAAATGTACATGAAAAAGATAAGTCTCCTTTGATTAAAAATGAAGATATAGCAAATTCTAAAAAAATAGAAATTGTTACAACAACAGAACTTACACCTGATGAGGTTATAAAAAAATGTCAGTCTGATGATAGCCAAAAATATTCTGAAAAACGCGAATCAAAACAATCTAACAAAAAAACCAATATACCTGAAGAAAAAAAAATTTTTTCGATTAAATCTACAAAAACCGATACACAAACAAGTGAACAACCTCATTCAACTCAAAATCCAGCGCAAACTGACTCCAATGAAAAAAATTTAAATCAAGATCCAGCGCAAATTGAAACGATAGAAGAAAACATAATTAACTTAAAACCTGTATTCGAATATATATTTTTAAGAAAAGGTAAATTACGTGCCAAAACTCCAGAGGAAGCAGTTTTAGCTTGTTATTTAGTAGTACAAAAAGCTGCATTAAAAGATAAATGATAAAAAGCGTGGAACAGAAGCAGGCAAAATATTTGACACAAAACTTGAGCCTAATTCTGATGTTAAACAAAGCTTGCAATGCATACACGATAGCATAAACAATTCCGAAAATCCGTTTTCAAGTTTAGAGTTCAGTAAATTCACCGATCTTCCTATAGTAAAAAAATATATTAAATCCAAGCGATTATTAAAAAATATAAAATATGCAAATACTATAAACGAAACAGGCTTAAAAACTGAGTTTATTCGGTATATTAAACGCCATCCAGGAACAATCCCGGATACTCTCGCTTATAAGATTACGGAAAATGCAACTGACGAAGAAACTAAAAAAGCTGATGACAAAAAAACAAAACGTTATAAAGAAGCCATTGAAAGAAATAAATATGAAAGACTCCTAATGATATGTCACTCTATTTTCAAAAAATATGGCCCTACAAAATCTAAAAAAATTATTCATAAAAGCGAAGATTATGTAGATTGTTTATATCTATTCAATGGTAGTGTTTATCGAATTGTAGTTGGCAAAAAAGAGTCAGTAAAAACAAAAGGATTTAGTATTTTAGATTTAAATTCTAGTGAATTGTCAGACTCAAAGTTTAAAAACAAACTATGTAAATTAATAGGATCAGAAAGCGGTACTGGCCATAAATTATCTAAAATAGCTGAAGGAAAAACAAAAGAAAAATATGAGTGTCAAAAAGAAGGTAGCGAAAAGAAAAAGTTTTCATCATACAGGTATAAAGTATACTGTAGTTCTAGAGGTAGTGATAATTCGGAGATAGCACGGTATTT
>CAYYWE010000081.1:0-3778 GCA_964475315.1 uncultured Eubacteriales bacterium | reverse complement strand
GACAATGTTTTAAATCTGGAAAAAAAATATCTAAATATGACAGACGAAGAACTAGCTTCACAGACTATGGTTCTTAAAGAAAGACTAAAAAATGGTGAAACTTTAGATGACATTTTACCAGATGCTTTTGCTGTTTGTAGAGAAGCAGGAGACAGAGTTTTGGGGATGAGGCATTTCCCAGTGCAGATTATTGGTGGTATAGTTTTACATCAGGGAAGAATCAGTGAGATGATGACCGGTGAAGGTAAGACTCTTGTTGAGACTTTGCCGGCGTATTTAAACGCTCTAACTGGTAAAGGTGTTCATATCGTTACTGTTAATGATTACTTAGCCAAGCGTGACTCGGAATTAATGGGCAAGTTGTACAAATTTTTGGGTCTGAGTGTTGGATTAATCGTTGCGGGTATTAATAATGAAAAACGCATGGAAGCCTACAAAGCTGATATTACTTACGGTACGAATAACGAGTTTGGATTTGACTATCTAAGAGATAATATGGTTAAAGATAAGAGGCAAAAAGTTCAAAGGGAACACAATTTTGCTATTGTCGACGAGGTAGACAGTATTTTGATAGACGAAGCAAGAACACCGTTGATTATTTCGGGCGAGGGAGATAAGTCTACTGAATTGTACGGTATTGCCAACGAGTTTGTAAAAAACTTAAGTATGTTAAAAGTAGCAGAGATAGACGCCAAAGAAGACAATGAAGAATTGTTCAAAGGCCATGATTATGTTGTTGACGAAAAAGCAAAAACTGCAAGTTTGACACAAGCAGGTATTGAGAAAGCTGAGCAATATTTTCATGTTGAAAATTTAACAGATCCTGAACATACAACTTTACAGCATCATATTAATCAGGCGTTAAAAGCATATGGCGTGATGCAAAGAGATATAGATTATGTGGTTCGTGATGGGGAAGTGCTAATAGTCGATGAATTTACGGGAAGGATTATGCATGGTCGTAGGTATAATGATGGTTTACATCAGGCTATAGAAGCAAAAGAGGGAGTAAAAGTTGAGAAAGAGTCAAAGACTTTAGCTTCAATTACTTTTCAGAACTATTTTAGATTGTATAACAAGTTATCTGGAATGACAGGTACCGGTAAAACAGAAGAAGAGGAATTCAGGGAAATTTATAAATTAGATATAGTAGAAGTCCCTACTAATAAACCGAAAATACGTGAGGACTTGCCGGATGTAGTATATGCAACTCAGAAAGCAAAATTTGCGGCAATTGTAGACGACATAATAGAAAGTCACAAAAAAGGGCAGCCTGTGCTAGTTGGTACGGTTTCTATTGAAAAGTCAGAATTGCTAAGTGTGATGTTAGAAGTGAAAAATATTCCACATACAGTTCTTAATGCGAAATATCACGAAAAAGAAGCAGAAATAGTAGCTCAGGCAGGTAAAAAAGGTGCTGTTACAATAGCTACTAATATGGCCGGTCGTGGTACAGATATAGTCTTAGGTGGTAATCCTGAATATATGGCTAAGTCTGAAATGAGAAGATTAGGCTATAATGATGAACTAATGGCCGAAGTTGACAGTTTTGCTGACACGGACGATGAGAAAATTATTGAGGCACGTGCTAAGTTCAAAGAACTAAAAGCTAAATACAAAGAGGAGCTTCGTGGGGATAACGAGGAGGTCAAAAAATTAGGTGGACTGTATGTTATTGGTACGGAGAGACACGAGACCAGGCGTATAGACAATCAGCTTAGAGGTCGTGCAGGAAGACAAGGGGATCCAGGTAAGACAAGATTTTATCTGTCACTAGAAGATGATTTAATGAGAATATTTGGTGGCGATAGAATGAAACGTGTTATGAGCATGTTAAAACTTGATGACGATACTCCTCTGGAAGCTAAAATGTTGACAAAATCAATAGAGTCAGCTCAGAAAAAAATCGAAGGGCATCATTTTGCAATTCGTAAAAATGTTCTACAATATGACGACGTTTTGAGTAGACAAAGAGAGATTATTTATGCGCAGAGAGATCAAGTTCTCGATGGAGAAAATATCAAAGATCAGATTATTAGTATGATTAACGAAACTGTTGAAAAAGTTGTTTCGAGATATGTTTCGAATAGTTTAGCAGTGGAAAACTGGAATATAGAAGGGCTAAAAAGTTATTATTTAGGTTGGATTTTGACTCCTGATGACTTTTGTTTTGATTCTGAAAATTTAGTTAATATGACTAGTCAAGAAATTACAGAATTTATTAAAAACAAATGTATAGAGTCGTATCAAAAACATGAAGAGATCTTTGGTGAGGACGTAGTTCGTGATTTAGAGAGACATGTTTTACTGTCCGTAGTAGACGAGCAATGGATGGATCACATAGATGCTATGGAAGAACTTAAACAGGGCATAGCTTTGAGATCTTATGGGCAAAAAGACCCAGTTGTAGAATACAGGGTAGAGGGCTTCGAAATGTTTAATATGATGGTCGAGAGCATTAGAGAACACACTGTTAAAAACTTGTTATCTTTTAGAATGAGTGCCGGGAATTTTATGAGTGGCTTAATGGGTATGCCGGGTTTTTAAATTTTAAAATTAGTTTGAAATAATATGATTTTTTGTAAATTTATGTAATTAAAACTTGAAAATAAGGTCTATTTTTGTTAAAATGCAAAAATAGACTTTATAATTTTTGTTTTTACGTAAAAGCAGGGGGAGTAAAAATTTTGAAAAACGATTTTCCGGTATATTTTTATGATGATATTCAAAAGAGTTATTGTAAAAAAATAAAGTTAATGTTACAAAAAAAACATAACTTAAATAAAATTTATGCATGCGTTAAGACTTATGGATGCCAACAAAATGTTTCAGATAGTGAGAAATATAACGGTATGCTAAAAGAAATGGGTTTTGAAATTTGTGACAGTAATGATAGTGGAAATTACGAAAAATGTGATTTGATTTTGTTTAACACATGTGCTATTAGAGAAAATGCTGAGAACAAAGTTTTTGGTAATATTGGGAGACTGAAATATTTAAAAAAAAACAACCCAAATATAATAATTGTTTTGTGTGGGTGTATGACTGAACAAGAAAATATAATAAATAAATTAAATTTAAATTATAATTATGTAGATTTAGTTATGGGAACTAATTTAATTCACAAATTTCCTGAGTTATTATTTAATATTTTAGATAATAAAATTAAAAATAAAAAAAGTAAAATATTAAGTATAAATTCACAAGAAGATAATTTGTGTGAAAATTTTCCAAATATTAGAAATAATAAGTTGAAAGCTTTTATTTCTATTATGTCTGGGTGTAATAATTTTTGTTCATATTGTATAGTTCCGTACGTTAGGGGTAGGGAGAGAAGTCGAGATTTTAAGTTAATAATTAAAGAATTTGAAAATTTGTTAAAATTAGGCTACAAAGATTTTACTTTGTTAGGCCAAAATGTTAATTCTTATGGCAAAAATTTAGAAAATGGTATAAGCTTTCCGGAATTATTAAAATATTTGGATAGTTATGACGAAGAATATAATATCAGGTTTATGACTTCGCATCCAAAAGATGCCAGTGAAGAATTATTTAGAGTAATGGCTGAAAGTACTCATATTTGCAAGCATATTCATTTGCCGGTACAGTCTGGAAATAATAATATTTTGGAGAAAATGAACAGAAAATATACACGTGAAGTATATTTAGAAAAAATTAAATATGCTAGAAGTTTAATGCCTGATATTAGTTTTACAAGTGACATAACAACACATTTGCAAACAAGTAAAATGATAAAGTTGATGGATAGAAAACGCAA
>CAYYWE010000080.1:0-3796 GCA_964475315.1 uncultured Eubacteriales bacterium | reverse complement strand
TTATTTAAATTAAAATATGTATGCACACAATATAATATAAATTTTACTTAATACATCACAAAATTATTAAAATTAAATTATAATTAATGTGTAAGTCTTTGTCTTCTTTTGGCTCTTCTACGAGCTAAAACTTTTATTCCGTTACGTGTCGACATTCTTTTACGGAACCCATGCTTCTTTTTTCTGTGAAGCTTCTTTGGCTGGTAAGTTCTACGCATTTCTCATTGCCTCCCTGATTAAATTCTACTTTTGGAAAAACCACACCAACAGCACTTTTTACTACAATTTGAAAAGCAAATCAAGTAATTCAAAAAATATTGTAATTGTTGTACATTACGCGACTATTATAGTCCATAAAAATATTTATGTCAACCAATTTTTTTTAAAATTTATGCATAATTAAATCTTGATTATTAATATACAAAAAATCCAGCCAAAACTTATACATTTTGACTAGATTATTTTTTAAATTTTTATTAAATAAAATTTATTATTGTATTTCTATAACTTGTTTTCCTGATTCTTGCTCTGCTACATTCGGAACTGTAATTTCTAGAACACCGTCTTCGAGTTTAGCAGTTATGTCATCTTTTGTTAGATATTCATTAACAGTAAAACTGCGTGAATAACTCTCGCTACTACGTTCCTTTAAAATATAATTTTTTTCCGTGTCACTCTCATCCACTTCTTTTTGTTTTGAAACTGAAATATTTAATACTCCTTTTTCGAGAGTAATATTTATATTTTCTTTTTTTACACCAGGCATTTCTATGTTGTAAACAGTTTCATTTTCTCTTTTTTCAATATCTGTCTGCATAGAAAATTTTGCTCTAGAAAAAATTTTTTCAAATGGTGAACAAAACAAATCATTAGGATATGACATTAACATAGCCATAAAACTACCTCCAAGAAAAATAAATACAATTAAATATATTATTTAAAATATGTAAGACAACAACAAGTCTCACATGATTTATTATAGCAAAATAATTTTAAAATATCAAAATTACGAATTAAATTATATACCAAAACATTTTAGCTAACTTTCACAAATTTATTTATTTTTTATATTTTTTATTGACATAAAAACACAATATTATATAATATAACCACTGATAAATATTTTTAATATCAGAGATTTTAAAAAATTAATTTTTAATTTATTTTTTATGAAAGGATGATTTTTATGGGTTTAAAAAGTTTTTTTAACAAAGAAAAAGTTGAAGAAAGAAAAAAATTTCAAGAAAACATAAATAAATTAGGTGACGAACTAGAAAAATGTAATACAATTGAAGAAATTACAAATTTACATGATGGAGACAGTGTCAAGAAGATATTTAGTGAATGTAATAGAAAACGTGAAATGTTTAGTGATAGTAAAAAATCTTTGAAAGAGTTTAAGAAATCATTAGAATCTTTTTTTGCAGATGTTCAAAATGCATATTTAAACAGTAAAGATATAAATACACTTTCGAATGGTATGAAAGAGATGATAGATGCATGTAAAGAACTTCAAAAAGCTGGCAGTAACAGAAAAATGTCAGAAATAGCTTTAATAAAAAATATAAATCTATCTAAACTTATTGCTGGTTTTAAAAAATGTTCTAGTAATATTACGTCGAAATTTAAACATGACGATATAATAAAACAAAAGTTAATAAGTGGTTTAAAAACAGTCGCAATTTCCTTGTCAGGATGTAAAAAAACAGAAGATTTTGGAAACATGATAGCTGGTTATAAAGAAGCTGGGATACCAGGCTTTGAGGATGTAATAAAAGAAATAGCAAAGGAAGGCAAACAGCCACTACACGATTTTAATAACGCATTCAAAGCCTTTGCAAACTCTACATTAAGCACTGACACTCTTGACTCGATGTATAAAGCTTTTACTAAGTTTCTCAAAGATACTACTCCAAATGCAAAGTGTACCACAATACAAAATCTGGATTCCAGCTACTTTGCCAGTGCTTGGAAAAGCTTTCAGAAAAACATGTCAGAACTTTTGAAGGATACAAATGAACAACCTAACGACGCGCCCGAAGAAGCCAAAGCAGTGATAAAACCTAATTTAAAAAATGTAACCCTACAAGGTGCAATTATTGAACAATTACTGACTACAAGTTCCTCTGATGGTAATATTAGCAAAGACGAGGATAAAAAAATAAAAATCAAAATTTCTGACTTTTTAACCGAATTAAAACCATATATGACACCAAAGAATAAAATACAATTGATAATATTTGAGAAAAAATTAGAAAAAGCTTCAGATATTATAGAGGAATCTAAAATAGTTTCAAAAATAATGGTATTGCTGGAACACGACCCAAAATTAAAAGAGTCGAGCAAAAAAACGCATGATAAAGCAATTAACACATTTGCCAAACTAAATAAAGCATATGAATACGCAAAATCTGCATTAAAACTTGACGGATCTATACCAGACGAAAAAATAGATGACATTACAGACTCCATAAATAAATTTATACGTAAGTTACCCGATCACGCAGATGGTGAATTGACAGAAAATGAAATCAGTAAAATCAAAAAAGATATAGGGAAAATAATTGAAACGTCACCTTTAAACAAAGATGATAAAAATACCATCAATGAAGAATTAGAAAGTAAACTCAAAAAAGGAGTGAGTCCTAACGATGCTCTGGCCATAGTTGAAGATGTGATGGAAAGAATAGTTAACAACGTACCTACAGAAAAAGCTAAAGAACAAATGAGACAAATATTAAATGCACAAGGTGCATTAGACATGAGCCGCCTAAAAAGCCACACTTTAAGGGAATCTAACGCCGGTGAGAAAGCAATTGAAGGTTTCATTAGAGCACTCAACGAAAGCAATTTTTTTGATGGTGTTAAAAATGCTAAAACTTTAGGTGAAGCACATGAAGAAATTGAGAGTTGTACAAAAAATATTTTTAAATGTTTTGATAAGCTTCCACATTCAGCAGCTGCTAAAAAAGCGTTTCCAGGATTACATGTTTGGGCTGAACATTTTACTAAGGAATTATATGAAATTAATAGTGATCTTAAAAATTTTGATAAATTTCAAATTCATATAACAGCATTTAAAAATTTGTTAAAAAACACGCCATCATTTCAACGTTGTGCTAATTCACTACAAAATTCCTACACCACTGCTGTGAGTAAAATTAAAGAATTAAAAGAAACTGAAATGCTGGACAAGCTTAAAGACGCACGATATAAAGAATTACCACATATAAAAATGTCACCAGATGTTGATACATCTGCACTTGAAAACCATTTAAAAAAGGAGAAAACAGAAATAGCCAATACACTTGCTAACCTTTGGGTTATAGACAAACGTGCCGTTAGTTATAGTGGAAAATCCCCATCACAAAATGACTTAGCACAAGCTGTTCAAAACGGAACTGAGAACAACGTTATACCGCTGAATGCACTGGAGGTTGCTAAAAGGGCCGATAATAAAATACCTAGTCAAAAAAAAGAAAACAAATATAGTTATCCACATTATATCTTAGTCAACCAACATGGCGAGATAGTGCATGGTAAAGAGATACATTTATATACAAAGGACGCCGACTGGCATTGCATAAACGATTCAATGAAACCTGGCGGTGGCGATATACAAGTTATCAACTTGCTAAAAAATGTTTTAAAAAAAGCTAAATGGCCAAAAGATACAACGGAAGCCAAAGAATGGACTAAAAAAGTATTATAATTAAAAAAAATTAATATGCAACTTTCAAATACCACAAATATTTGTTAGTTGCATATATTTATATATTAGACCTCCTGCAAAATC
>CAYYWE010000079.1:0-3802 GCA_964475315.1 uncultured Eubacteriales bacterium | reverse complement strand
TGATAGAAAGTAAATTTAAAAAAATTTTAGCTTTTGTTTTCTCTTTTTTCATTTTTGTGCCGATGAACATGGCAAAATTTATTATTGTGAAAGAGATACCAGCATTGCAGTAGCCGAAGTGAATTTTGAGGACGAGTCTATAGGAGTCTTTAGATGGAAAGTATAAAGATTATCTCTACGTAAAAGTATTTTAAAAACTATAGACTTTGCTTAATTGTGATAGAGGAGTGAACTCTAGGTTATTTAATTGTTAAAGAAAGAGTGAGAGTTTATGGGAATGCTTAAGTTATTATCGGATAAAAAATTTGTATCAAAAATTATGGTTCTTGATAAAGCGGAAGAAATTCAAAAGGCTTTTGAAGAACAAAATGTTAACCTGTAGATCGAAGAATGTGAAGTTTTAAGGAATATTGTTAAGACAACTGCAAAAAAGAAAAGACCACTTAATTCAGAAGAACTTGACAATATCATGGGTGGAACCACTTTAAATAATTTTTTATGGATTAGATCATGGATATACGCTAACTTCTGTCAGTGCTTCTGCGCTGTATTCCCATAAAAAATAGCCGCATTGATGTGTTTAAAAGTAAACCTGGTAGGATTTCGTCGGAGGGTTAGTAGGTGGTTGTACCTGGTGCGCGATAATTGGTGCTTGGGAATTAGCCAAATTCACAAAGAAAAAATAGGCAACTGGATTGCTAATAAAAAATCAACGAGTGAAAAAATTCTACAGAGCCTAAAATGCAGATGAGCCAATGAAAAAAACTCTATAAAATAAACAATATGTAAAAGTCTTCTATGATGAAATGTGAAAAAATCATAGAAGGCCTTAAATTTTTGCAAATAAAAAAAGATTGACATATTTTATTAAACTTTGCCAAAAATATTTTAAGTATTGAAAAACTTTTAGTTTTATAGTAGAACATTTTCAGTTGGTACTGAGGGGAAATATACCATTGCTATTATGCTACGGAAATTGCTGATTTAAAAAGTCTTTTAGACTTAAATCTAAAAAAGTGTTTTTATGAATTAAATCGTCTGGATAGGTACATTCAAAGCGTGGAAGATAGCGAGATGAGAACAATATTAACACTTAGATATTCTCAGGGTTTAAGTTGGCAACAGATTGCTCAAAATATAGGTGTACTCGGAGATGGAAGTACAGAACGTAAGAAACACAATCGCTTTTTAAAGCTTTCCCGAAATTCCCGATTGTAGTGTGATAAAATAGTAATGTGAGATAGTGTCTCATATAACCTTTCTTGTATAGGGTGTCTGAAATTCAGGCGCTCTGTCCCTTGTTTCGAAAAATGTAATTTATAATTTCTACGTTTTAAATTTAATAGTTAAATTCGATTAATTATAAAAATAAATATTGATAAAACTGTTAATTTATTCTATAATAAAAGCGTGAATTGACCATAATTTAAAAAAGGAGAAATTGTTATGCAAGAGGTAAAATTTTCAGATTTATATTCTACATGGAAATTTCTAAGTGAAAAAGTAAGTTTTTTTGACAACCAATATTATCCAAATCTATATAAAATTTTAAAAATAGAACCGCAAAAGAAAAAAGGACTAGATTTTTGCAATGTTAAAAGTGTACGAGAACAGCTAAAGAAAACATTCGAAGAGTTGTGTCAAAAAATGAAATGGTATACAAATAGAAGTAATGTTATTCTAACTAAGGGTACTTTGCAGGATTTGAAAGCAACTACAAAAAATATAAAGCAGCTTAAAGTAATAATAATATTTTCAATAGATCGCAGAGAATTGAAAACAAAATTTGCAAACGACTTTCTAAAGTACATAATTAATGTTTTACGATATGAAAAACAAAAGAAAATAGAAAAAATAAAAGTAGATGACACGCAAATACAAAAATCATTAGATCAAGGATATGCAAATCCACCAGTAGATTTGTTGAATTTTGGTGAAAGTAATTGGGCCCCAACTATAGCGGATATAAAACAAGGGTATGTAGGTGATTGTTACCTGCTTGCAGCTCTGTTACATTTAATTTCTAAAGACCCAAACGCTATAAAAAAATGTTTCGTAAATAGAGAAACTTTAAAAACAGATGACCATATCAAAATTAGGCTTTTTAAAGTAAATTTGGAGCCGTGGACACAAAAAATATTGGCAAAACCAAAAGAAAAAGTTGTAATAAAAATAAAGAAAACGGTTTTAATGAAAATAGATCAAACCACTCAAAAACCTGTAGCTCTCATAAAAAATCAAGTAGTAAGTGCCCTGTGGGTAAATTTTATAGAAAAAGCTTTTATGGTTTATAAAAGCAACAGCTTTGTAGGTACTAAATTTACCGAAAATGTAGGAATACAGGAAGTGTTGGCAAAATGGAACAAACCAGGCCCAGTAAAGGTTAAAAACCTTTCTAGTGGATTGGGATTTATTGCATATACGGCAATTACGGGCGAAAGGTCTTCCATGAATTATTTGCCGGAGGCAACTGGAAAGAAATTCCCTATAAATGGCATGTATGGACCAGAAGCAAAAAAAATTTACAAACTTTTTGATGCTGAAATTAGAAATGGTAAAATTATTGCCGTATCAACAAAAGATGGTGATTTTGAACGTAAAATACAAAAAGGCAAAAGTACAACGATTTGGACAAACAAAAATGGAAATCCGAAAAATTACGCTGGATTGGTCGGGAAACACGCTTATGCTATTGTTGAAAATGTTGAAGAAGGAGAAGGGCCAGCAAGAAATATAGAAGGTAAATTTGATGGTACATTTGTAGGGAACTTCAAATTTATTGTGCTTCAAAATCCGCATGCTCACCAAGGATTTGAAGAGTACAAATTTGACGAAGATAGTAAAAAATTGAAACATATAGAAATTCCTAATACAAGTAAATTGAGGATAGAACTTAATGACTTTTTGAAATATTTCAGATGTTATGACATTATGGAAAATTAAATTTTACTTAATTTTAAAAATATGATATAATGCTTATTGTTGTAATATCTTAGGAGGTTAAGTAAATGAGGCGTTTAAGTTTTTTTGTTTGTATGTTGGTATTTCTATTTTCTCTTAGCAATATTAATTTTGCAAGCGCAATAGAAATTCCCGCAAAAACTGGGTGTGGTTTTTGTATGCCAAGAATAAAGGAATTCGGTTGGAAATGGAATGAAAATTTAAAAACATATACGCATAACGGGTATGAATTTGATGAGTACGGATTTAATGTTTTTGGTATTCATCGTGAGACAAAAACGAGATTTGATCCTAATGGTCTAGATTGGGATGGTTATGATCAGCACGAAACGTATGATGATTGTCTTGCCAGATTTTGCTGTAGTAATAAGCATTTTAATCATAGAGGGTTCAGTGCAAATGGGGACTATATAACTGGTGGCAAATATGATACTCACGGGCTAGATATTCGCAGATTTAATAGACACCATGTGCATATTTGTACTCACAGTAAATGGGATAAGAATGGGTTTGATTTTGAAGGATATGATATAGAAGGTAGAAATAGTTATGGTGTTACAGCAAGGGATATAGAAAGATTAGATGCGGAAAAAGTAGATATTTCTCAATTTGCTGGATTTGTATTTACGTCTTAATTACAATTTTTGGATATAAAAGTATAAATAACATAAAACCGTACCAAAAAGGTGCGGTTTTTCTATTAAAAGGAGTTTTGAAATATTCAGAAATCATGCAAATATTGTGGCAGAGTACACGATGAAAATTATAGATGTAACAAGAAGTTTATCAAGCGAAAAAAGGTAGACGATATTGTAAGATTCAGAAATAGTCCACGGTGGCA
>CAYYWE010000078.1:0-3826 GCA_964475315.1 uncultured Eubacteriales bacterium | reverse complement strand
CAAAAGATAACTCTTTTGAAGAAATTGACATAAACAAAGGACAAAAAGAACTTCGAAGTGAATATGATGCTTTAATTCTAAGTGACGATAGAATTTTAATTACAGGAGGTTATAGTACTTCCGCAAAAGGTTCTAAACCTGCAACTGATATTTTAATATATGATATTAAAACTAAAAAATTAAACAGAACTTCTCAAGACTTTAAATATACGCATAGCGGAACAAATATGTCTTACCTATTAAATGATGGAAGTGTTTTAGTGTCTGGTAGTAATATCCATTTCCCATTATTTGATAATAAAGTAGAGAAAATTAATTTTAAATAATTTTAAATTAAATCATCTAACATTTTATCAATTTCCGGATCACTCATTTCTTTTAAAGATTTCTGTTTATAGATTCTTCTTAAAATATTTTCCGGAGTAACTTTACCCCATTCAAGGTCAAGTTCATCTTTTATATATTTTACATTTGTCATAAAAAACTCCTTTAACTATTATGTTTAGCACCGCATGTTCTTGTATAACTATTAACTTCTTTTCCATCAGAACGAGTATAGCCACTAACTGTGTATGAACCAACGCACTGCGTAGATGAAGAAGTGTGATTTGAGGATTTTCTATTTATATTGTTTTTTATACGTGATGAATTCGGATGTAATCTATCAGCTGTCTCTTTAATTTCAGTTGGTGTTTTTTGCACACGCTGAGATAATTTTCCTATGCTTTCTGCTTTATGGCAATTCCATTTATAAACTATTGGGTTTTTACTTGGATTGGCGATACTAGGAACTGTATAAATTTCACCAAGATGATTTTTACCATTAATCATTGTTATACCATCGCTCTCATTGACATAGTTGACAATATTATTTTCTTTTAATCTTGTATTAGAGGTAAACATATCTTTTACCCCATATGCATTGAATGTTACCGCAACAGTCCCTCTTATAGCGGAAACTATTTCAGAAAGACTACCACCTAGAGAATGACCCGTTGTAACAATTTCCGATGTAGAATTTTCACGCTGGATTTTATCATGAAAGGATATTGCATCAGTTGCTTGTGCCGGAATATTTTTTTAGCCATTGCAATGTCGTTTTGAATATCAAACCTTCCTTCAGTTCCTCTATAGGTAATAATGATATCTTTTCCATTAGAATATGCTTCTGCATAAAATCCGTTTTTCTTATTTTCAGCTTTATCTATAACTCGGTAGCCGGCTGGCAATTGTGCATTTCCATTATGGTAAACATAAATTGATGCTTGTTTTAGTACCTCATGATACCTTGTGTCATTTTTTCGATTTGTCATAAAATTCCTCCTTTTTCAATTGTCTTACAAGTTTGTAGATTAGAACTACCAGCACATTCATTTTGCCATCTTCTCAACACCAAATCTAACTTTTAGAATATTTCTAAAAGTTGTTTTAAATTATTTTTTCATAGGGTGGAATAGTTTAGCGCAAAACTACTGAATTTATTTACCCCTTGACCCTTCCTACGCAATCGTGTATGAAGATAGTATATTTGCCTTCGGATTTTGTTTCCGGGTGAATGTCTGTAAATTAGTTAATAGTTGATTTTTAATATACTGGATTTCTTAACACCTATTATTATTACATGTTTTCAAATTTTTCATGAAATCTTAACAAAAACTTAATGTTTCAATATCGACACATAAAGTTGAAATATTCTAAAAGTAGAGCGATACTTGACATAGGATGATAAACTGGCAGTAATTTTTCCCTTCCGGGTTCGAATCCCATCCCCTCTGATTTTCAGTCCACGAAAAGAGAATTAGTGGAAATTGATTCGCTAAAAGACGCCCGTGTCGGGTGTCTTTTGCTATGGAACTATTAAAAGAGAATGTGATTGAGAGAATTTTTAAAGAAGTTTATCCCTATTTATCCACCAATTCTCTTTTTGAATTTTGAGTAGGGGAGATTGAAAGCTTAAACGATTTCCATCTCGCAGAAATCTTTGTAAGCACAATATTTACAAACATCTTTATTATGCGATGGTTCAAAACTATATGCTCTGATTGAAGATATCGCATTCTTGAATTTGTCGACAACTTCTTTACAATCAGCTTCGTTTAATTCAAGCTCAAGATTTTTGGTATAATCTTCCGGATAAATAAAAGTTGTTTTAGAAACTTTTTCACCGACAGATTTTTCAAAGAAATACTTATACAAAGCCATTTGGTTATAATAATCTTCGTGTTCCCCTTCCGGCTCAATACCTTTTTTCGCATTCCCTGTTTTATAGTCATATAGAGTAAAAGTTCCATCTTCATTTTTGTCAATACGGTCAATAATTCCGTAGAACTTAATGCCGTCTAGCTCAAAATACAAAGGCTTTTCTACTTCATACAATCAAGATAGCGGGGTAGATGTAATCTGATGATAATAATCTCTTAGTGCATTCTCGCCTCTGGTTTCAATATTTGCTCTTTGATTGAAACTCGATAACGGCAATTTATCCAATTTATCCTTAAATGCCCTAATAAAAGCATCTTTTGAAGGATATTCGCCTTTTTCTTTCGCATAATTTACCAAATACTCACACGCTTCATGAGCAGCAGAACCATATAAATATTTTTTTTGCTATAATAAACATGTGGTGTGATTACTTGTAACAATTTAGGACTAAAATCTTAAGATTATTTTATTCAAATGTAAAAATTTGACTATTTATAGTAAATAATCTTGTATGGATACTATACACAAAAGGTTTACAATTAATATTCTTAGCACGGAGAAAATATGAATTTAGAAAAACTTTTCAATAAAGATGTAATGTCTTTAAAACCATATATAATGTTCAAATTAAAAAAAGATATGATTAAATTTGCACCTCAATTAGAAGCAAAAAACAGAACCCCTATTTCTTTAGCAATAGGAGCACCGACAGTACAACCTCCAAGAATATTTATTGATAGACTTAAAGAGCTGCTTGAAAAAAAAGATATTCATACTTATTCTACTCCTATTGGAGAAATGTATTTTAGAGAGGCTGTATCTAAAAGAATGAAAACTCGTTTTAATGTAGAAATTGATGCTAACAAAGAAGTTTGCTCTCTTATTGGTTCAAAGGAAGGAATTGCAAATTTAATTCGATTTATTACAACAGCTAAAAAGAATGAGTTGGATAAAGATGTCATTATGATACCAGATCCAGGTTACGCATCATATTTAAGAATTATAGAATGTTTTGGAGCTAAAGCATATCCAATGCCCCTGACTCATGAAAATAATTACAAACCAGATGTACAAGAAATCTATAATGGAATTATTGCAGAAGGTTACAAACCAGAAAACATAAAGGCTCTGATTGTAAATTATCCAAGCAACCCACTTGGAATATCAACGACTAAAGAATATATTCAAACCATAATCGAATTTTGCAAAAAATACGATATTTTATTGATTTCAGATGCTGCATATAGCGAAATTTATTTTGACGAAAAAGAGAAACCATTTAGTATATTTGAGCTAGAAGGTGCAAAAGATATTGGTGTCGAGTTCCATAGTTTTTCTAAATCTTATGCAGTAACAGGTTGGCGAATTGGTTGGGTTTGTGGAAATCAAGATGTAATTCAATATTTTGAACAAGGTAAATCTTCAGTGGATATTGGTATTTTTAAAGCATTTCAACTTGCTGGGGGTGAAATACTTAATACATATGAAGGTGACAAATTCATAGAAAAAAATAACAAAGAATATGCTCAAAAACAAAAAATACTACTAGAAGGGTTTAAAGATTTAGGATGGGAAATTGAAGAAAAATCAATTCCAAAAACTACTTTTTATTTATGGCTTCCTA
>CAYYWE010000077.1:0-3908 GCA_964475315.1 uncultured Eubacteriales bacterium | reverse complement strand
TTTATTAAAAAATCCTTAGTGTACTCTTATTATAATACAAAAATTAAGAATTGTCAAACAAATTCATTAACAAAATAACACATACTTTTTTGTCATATATTCATAATTTTTATTATATGTTCTAGACGAATAATGTCACGTTTTAAATACAAATAACCAAAAAGTGCTTCTAAACCGGTAGCTTTATGATATATTTCAGACGTAGTATTTTTCGGAATTTTCGAAACATGAGCATTTCTACCACGTTTATAAATATATAATTCATCTGAAGTTAAAATACTCTCAATTTTATCTAAAATTTCAGACTGAGTTTTTGAACAAACATGTCGAGTTTTGAGTTTGTTTAATTCACTTACCCTATTTTCATAATTTACTATTAATTTTTCTCTTACAAATAATTCATATACTGCATCACCTAAAAAAGCGAGTTTTTTTGCACTTATTTCTAGTAATTTTTTGTTATTATCAATCAAAAAATTCGAACTCCATTTCATCAATACTGACGGTATCACCAGATTTTACGCCATGATTTTTTAGAATTTCAGTCATACCAGATTTAGTAATAACATTCTGAAAATACATCATAGAATCATAATCTTTAAAATTTACGGAATTTATAAGTTTTTTGATTTTTGGCGAATTCACATAATATATATTATTATTTTTTTTAACTTCTATATCATCTTGATTAATTATGTTCTCAAAATTAAAATTTACAATTTCAGATTCAAATAATTTATTATCAGGCAAAATATCTAGCTTTTGTACTATTATATCTAACAAATCTTGTATATTATGTCTAGAAATTGCAGAAATAAAAACACACTCGTAATCACAATTTTTAGATTTAATATAATTCTCAAATTTTTTAATTTGATCTTCAGTAGCAATGTCAGATTTATTTCCAATAACTAACATAGGCCTTTTGATTAGATCTGGATTGAATTTTTCTAGTTCTAGATTAATTCTATCAAAATCTTCACACGGATCTCTATCTTCGCTCCCAGAAATATCTACCACGTGCAATAACATACGACACCTTTCTATATGTCTTAAAAACTTGTGCCCTAAACCAACTCCTTGCCATGCACCTTCGATTAAACCAGGAATATCAGCCATCACAAAAGATTTTTCAGAATCATATTTTACCACACCCAAAATTGGTGACAATGTCGTAAAATGATAGTTCGCAATCTGAGGCTTAGCCTCGCTGCACACTGAAATAATAGTAGATTTTCCAACGTTTGGGTAACCTACAAGAGCAACATCGGCTAACAATTTTAACTCTAATTTAATTTTTAATTCTCGAGTTTCTTCACCAGGTTTAGCAAATTTCGGGGACTGTCTAATAGAACTTGCAAAATTCATGTTACCAGCGCCACCACGACCGCCTTGCGAAATAACATATTCTTTATCAACACTAACATCACAAATTAATTTATTATTAATATTTTTAATTAAAGTTCCGTACGGTACTTTAATAATTAAATTTTCGCCTTTTTTACCAGATTTTTTGCCTGAAGAACCATCTTGACCATTTTGAGCAAAGAATTTTTTTTTATACCTAAAATTCGAAAGTGTCGACAAATTACTATCCGGCACGAAAATTATAGACCCTCCACGACCACCGTTGCCCCCATCAGGACCGCCAGTAGCTGTATATTTGTCCCTCAAAAAAGATACCGCACCATGACCGCCATTTCCTGCTTTTACCATTATTTCTGCTACGTCTACAAACATTTTTTCACGTCCTAAAAATTATCAACTTTTAATATCACATATTATAATATTTTTTAATATTTTTGCAAACATTTGAAATATTTTATATATTCTTTACAAATTAATATTTTTAAGACTATCTACTAATTAATTTTTTTATTAATCAAAAAAATTAGACAACACAATTATTAATAATGTTAAAATCAGTTTGTATTAATTTTGAACTATTTATTGGTGAATACAAAAAGCTACTCATATGGTTTTTGTTATAAAAATATTTTATTTTTGGTTTAATATTTATATACTCAAAAGTGTCTATTATTACTAATTTTATTTTCATTTTATCCGGAATTATATTTTTTATATATACACTAGCTTGATCTCCAATTTTTATATTATTTTTGTATTCTGCAAGACCAGCTAAATTTGGTGTAAGCTCTATAAATATTCCGTAATCTTCTATAGATCTTACTATGCCACGAACTGTCTCTCCGATGGAAAATAACTTTGCATTTTCTTCCCATGTGCCTAGCAATTCTTTGTGAGTCAAGTGTACTCTGTTATCTTCAAAATATTTTATTATTACTCTAATATCCATACCCGTGTAAAACCTCTCACTAGGATGAGAAATTCTAGAAACAGAAATAGTATCAATAGGTAAAAAAGAAACAATTCCACAGCCTATGTCTATAAAAGCTCCAAAATTTTCCAAATGGGTAACCTTAGCAGGTATTATATCACCTGGTTTTAATTTTAAAATATAATTTCTTAAACATATTTCTTGCGCCCTTCTTCTAGACAATACAGCCGTTTGATTACCTAAAGTGTCTTTCTCAAATCTGTTTATTACAAAACACACAGGTTTATTAACTTTTGATATAATAGCAATATCTCTGACAGTACCTTCTTTTATTCCTAAAGCCCCTTCTTCTCTAGGAATAACTCCTTTTATAACACCTAAATCTACTATTAAATTATGATTGCTATCACATATAGTAGCTCTAGATTCTAATATTTCTTGATTTATAAAAGCTTCTTCTAAATTATTTATAGAACTAAAAAAATTTACATTCTCAGATTTATTTATTAATTTACCTTCTGGATAAAATTCCATTGTATTTACACCCTTTGACATATTTTATTAACTTTAATTATTTATATGTCAAAATATTAGCGTGATATTCTATTAAAGTTTATTTATATAAATATAATTTTTTATTTGTAAACACAATTTCAATTAAATATATTTATTATTGGCATTAAGCTCCTTGCAAAATCAAGACAAGAGCCGATAACTGCAAATAGCATAGATCAAATTAAATCCAAGAGCAAAATGTTTTCTGCTATTTCGATACTTTTCAGAAATGTGATCGTTTTGGACTCTTTCACTTGAATTTTTATGGTTATTAGTTTTGTCTGATTCTGTAAGGGAATGTTTTTTGTTTTTTTGAAATTTTTGATTTTGCAAGAGTTCTATTACAAGTTCCTCCTATAACTTGATTTTTGCATATAAAAAATGCACCCTATTAAAGAGTACACCTTTGTTTAATAATTATTTAATTTAAAACCTTCTAGATGCTCAGCCACCTGTGGGTGTTGATTGTGAACCGCCGCACGGCGCCATATTAGCACACGAATATATCATAAATTTTTTCATAAAGCTTTCACATCATAGATTTTAAAACAAATGTTTCTATAATTGCTGCAATAATTAGTAATACTGTAACTATTGCGTAGACTGTTGTTATCCCTTTATATCGTTCTTCTTTTTCTAACTCTTTTTCAAACCTGTAATATATGCTTGATAAAACAACTAATATTACTGCACTTAATTCTATACACGCGAACACTGGAACTGACCATAATTTTAAAACTAATGAAAACTTAATAACCGATCCTATTACAAACGACGAACTTGCACACCAAACTGTTCCTAAAATACCCCGTCCAATAATTAACCCAAAAAGCAAGAAACAAGATAGCAAGATTATTAGTAAAACACCACAAAAAGTTTTGCATTGAACTCGCTTGTACTTTTGGTATTAATTCTAAAAATGTGGTTGGTACTACTGTTTCGGTAGTTTTTTGAAAAAATCCTAATATAAAAAAGCCTACAATAAAACATACTACCTGGATTAATGAACAAATACTCATAGCCCACATAGTTTTTTTATTCGGTTTAATTGTCT
>CAYYWE010000076.1:0-3953 GCA_964475315.1 uncultured Eubacteriales bacterium | reverse complement strand
TTATACCATTTCATTCATTTTTTGTCTATTGCCATTTGTGCGGCCTTGCCTTAAAATATAAAAATTTACAAAAAGCTCCTATTTTTTAATTCGTAAAAATCAAAATAGAAGCTAAATTCGTAAAATTTTAAATTATTTAATTTTATTATCACTCAGCTATTTGTCTGATAGCTAACTCGTAAAATTGTCCTTTTTTGTCCATGAGTTCTTGATATGAACCCTGTTCTGCTATTTTGCCCTTGTCTAAAACTACTATTCTATCGCAATTTTTGACTGTAGATAATCTGTGAGCCACAACTATTCTCGTGCTGTTAAATTTAGAAATGCTTTCAGCTACATGGTGCTGAGTTATGTTATCTAGTGCTGAGGTTGCTTCATCAAAGATTAATATCTGAGGTCTGGCTATAACTGCACGAGCTATCATAAGTCTTTGTTTTTGACCACCTGATATTCCTCCAGCACCTTCAGAGATCATAGTGTGCATACCCATCGGCATTGCACGTATGTCTTCTTTAATACCTGCTATTCTAGCTGCATCCCAAGCGTCGTCCATAGTTTTCCAGGGTGAAGTTACTATAATATTCGAGAAAATATCACCTGGAAAAAGTGAACCGTTTTGCATAACTACGCCTATTTTTTGACGTACACTTCTTAGATCTAGATTATTTAAATCTTTGCCACCGTAAAACACAGAACCTTTTTCGGCTTTTTCAAAGCCTAGTAATAATCTTATGAGAGTTGATTTACCGCAACCTGTTTTACCTACTATTGCTATATATTCGCCTTTTTTTATAGACAAACTCAAATTGTCGAGAATAGCAGGACCATCTGGAGTATATCTAAAAGTAACATTAGAGACTTCTATATCACCGGAAAGAGAAATCGGAATTTTGCGTCCTTCACTGCTTTCAGGTTTCTCTTGCATAACAGGTTTTATTAAATCTAAAATTGGGCCTAAATTTGCAAAATCTAAAGCTACTCCACTTAGTGACATAACAGATGCACTTATAGCACCAAACGCACCCATAAAAGCTAGATAATTTCCCCTATTTATACCTGTTTTTACAGCAAAATAATACAAAATTATACTTCCGGAAAGAGAAATTATAGTACTAATAACTCCACTTATTTTTAACATAAACGGTGGCGCATAAGTTAATTTTTCTACTTCTGAGTATTTTTCTGCCCATTTTGCAAAAGCTCTCTTTTCAGCACCCGTAACTTTAATTTTTTGGATTCCACCGAAAAGTGCGTATACTAAAGACTGCAATTCTGGCGCAATGTCAATCTTTTTTTTGTTAACAGCATTCTGTCTATACAAAGTCATAAACACAGAATAAATTATGTTTATAAAAATAATAGCCAAACCTGGTAATATTAAACTTGCTCCATACGCGTACATCTGAGGTATAGATACAATTAATGTAGTAATTGTAGTCAAACCGGTACCTAAAACTGCTCCTGCTATCATTTGGCACAAACTTGCTATATAACCCATTCTGCTAGCTAAATCACCAGCTGTATAATTTTTAAAAAACGTAGTCGGTAAACTAAACAATCTTATCATAATAGCACTGTTTACATTTAAAGTTAATTTAGTTTGAAATCTACCCATTATAGTACTTTTGGTAATACCAATAAGCATACTAGTTATAGTAACTCCAAACACAAAAACTGCTACTGGAAAAATCAAACTATCTCTACCTGACGGAATTAAAGTATTATATATAATTCCTGTTACATACGGATTTAATAAACCAAGTAAACTAACTATAAGCGTAACCCCTAAAATATATATAATATCAAGTTTAGTAACACTAGATATCATAAATTTTATTAAATCTCGTATTTTTAATGACTTTAACGGAAAAGATTTGTAAAAACAAAATGCATCTACTTTTATATTTTTAGCAGTATTTTTATTTATTTTTATTTTCTCTCCGTTTTGATTTACGTAATAATATCCTGACCATGTATCCGGCAATATAGCTACAATATTACCATCTGTAGTACCGCCTAAAAGACAACCTGTAGCATCTTTCCACCATTCGCCTCTTAGTTCCACTCTTCTTCTCATAGTATTACTAGGTCTTAACATGTACTCTAGTTGAGAATCCAAACTAGTAATACTTTCTGGAACTTCTGGTACCTCTTTCCCCAAAAATTTTAATATTTCTGCAGCAGCACCAGTGGCTTGTTTAGCAGCTTTATTTGTGTTTATACCAATAATAGAAAGTAAATCTGAGAACGCATCTTGAAATATCACAGAGTCACTTCTACGTCTTTGATCTATTTGACTCTCCCAAAATTCTTTGTTCATAATATTTATTCACTTCCTTCCGAATTAAATAATTATTCTGTAATTACTAATTCTTTATATTTTCCGTTTAGACTCATAAGCTCTTCATGCTTACCCCTTTCGACTACTTTACCGTGATCTAGAACTATAATTTCATCACAATCTCTAATAGTAGAAAGTCTATGGGCTATTACTATACATGTACAACCAGCTTGTCTTACGTTTTCCATTACTAGATGTTCTGTTTTCGCGTCAAGAGCTGACGTAGCTTCATCTAAAATTATAATACTTGGTTCTTGTGCCAAAGCCCTAGCTATTTCTATTCTTTGACATTGACCACCTGAAAAGTCTTTTCCGCCTTCACTCAAAACATGATTATAACCATTAGGTCTACTCATAATAGTATCATGTATATCTGAGTCTCTTGCTGCCATTATAACCGCAAAATCTTCAATACTATCATCCCACATTTTAATATTATTCTTAATAGTATCATGGAACATAACTTTTTCTTGGTCTACTATAGCCACTGAACTGTGAAATCTATACGGATCTATTTCTTCTTTAGTTTTACCATCAAAAGTGATCTTTCCACTCCACGGTTTATATAATCCTGTTACTAATTTTGCAATAGTAGACTTTCCGCTTCCACTTCCGCCTATTATAGCAACCCACGATCCCGGTTTTAAATCTACACTAAAATTTTCTATTAACGGTGCGCTAAGTCTTCCATAGCCGAAAGTAATATTATCTAATTTTACTTCACCACGTAATTTTCTTGATTTTTCTTTTTCACTACAACTCTCAACTATACTATTATTTATATCATCTGGAACATCAGCAGGATAATCTAGAACGTCTTCTACGCGTTCCATATCACATCTCATACCAACAAAGTTACTATATATATCTACTATTTCACCTATTGGCTCTAAAAAACTACTCAAAAAAGATTGAAATGCCATTAACATACCTATAGTAAACTCGCCATGAATAATTAAATATATTCCAGAAAACAACAACACCATATCTGCTATAGAACTAACAAAATCCGGAATAGCTCCTACATATTGAGTAAACTTGGAAATATTTACATTATCATTATTTTGCTTTGCAAAAAATCCAGCCCATCTTTCAAAATAACCGCTTTCTGCCCCGGTAGATTTTATAGTTTCTATCATTTCGAACCCAGTATAAGTAACACTTAATATTTTCCCTTGATTTGGTGAAGCCGCTCTTTGAAAATCTAACATTTTATTAGAAGTATATCTTGCGATTAACATGTTTATTACAGTAGCTCCAACCCCTATTAAAGTCAAAACCCAACTGTACTTCAACATAAAAAACAAATAAAAAAACATTGAAATTATTTTAATAAACATCGGAGCTATTTGCTTTATCAAAGTCAAAGCAATCCCAGCTGTAGACTCTTGTCTTGAAACTATGTCTCCAACGTATCTTTGTGAAAAAAATTCCAACGGCAATCTTAATACATGCCACATAAATTTCGAACTAGAAGTAACCGCAAATTTACCTTCTATTTTTAGCCAATATACACTCTGTACTATCTCTATTAGTACTTGCACCACCATGACTACTACCATAATTCCTAAAAACGGGTAAAACCACTCAGGACTAGATCCAGATAGTAAAT
>CAYYWE010000075.1:0-4002 GCA_964475315.1 uncultured Eubacteriales bacterium | reverse complement strand
AAAAATATAAATACAAAAAAAATCAAAAAATATAATATAGATTATTATATTACTCAACATAATTGTAATAATCAAAATTTTTGTGGTGACAGTTATAGCTATTTCGAAGATAATAATCAAAATTTTAATATAATTATAAGCGATGGAATGGGAACAGGTCAAAATGCACATATAGAAAGTAATTCCAGCTCTGAGTTATTAAAATATTTGTCTAAAAATAATATAAATTTAGAAAATTGTATCGAAATTTTAAATTATATTATGTTACTAAATTCTAAAAATTCCAAAAAAGAGTCTATAGTCACTTTTGATATTTTTTCTTTTGATTTGTGTACTGGTAATGCTAATATAATCAAAGCCGGAGCTCCTTCGAGCTATTTAATTCGTAATAAAAATATTCAAAAGATAAATTCGTCTTCATTGCCCATCGGTATTCTCAACAATACTTCTTGTACATGTGAAAAAATAAAACTGTGTACCGGTGACTGGATTATTATGTTTTCAGACGGAGTTACGGATCTAGGCGAAGAATTTGTTAACAATTTACTAAAAAACATATTTTTTAATAATAATATTATTAATACTCCAGAAAATATTTCTAAGTATATTTTAAATAATACTGTAAATTTTAGAGAAAATTCAAACAATCATGATGATGACATTACAGTAATATCTATAAAAATTAATTCAAAATAATTTTTTGGTACTTGACAACATAAATAATTTAGAATTATAATATTTTTGTATATTTTATACTAAAACTTTAAATTTGGAGTGTGATTTTTATGGATTTGCAATCTATATTAAATAAAATAATTACTAATACAGAATTATATAATAAATTTATTAATTTAAATTCTCAAGAAGAAATATACAAATTTTTAAGTGAAAATGGTTATAACGAAGATTACGAGTTTTTCTGTGAACAACTTGATAATGTCAAAAATGATTTTAAGTTAGTTGAATTAGAAGGCTTAGAAAATTCAGAACTTGATAAAGTATCTGGGGGTGCAAATTTAAAACAAGTTTTTAAAGCTGGTGGAGCAGGATTACTAGCATCTGCTATGGCTTTTGGTGGACTGGGTGCAAACGCCACTAAACTGTCTGACCAATGTATTGATTTAGCAAGCAACATTGCGTCTGAACATGTTAGCAGTAGAGGGAATATTATAAATAAATACGATAAAAGCATTGGCGAAAAAACGATGCTTACTGTCGGTACCATGTTAATAATGAAACATATGCTTAACAATAACATCTTTAAAAATATAAATAATTTGTTTGATAATAAAGTTGGCGATACAGTATTAGTTGGATTTATAAGTAGTTACATCGATTATGTTAATACTCGTCTTAGACTAGTTCGTAATATCCAGCAACGATCTATAGATCCTAATACTGTATCTCAGAAATTATCTGATGTAATAAAATTTATTGAAGCTTTAGCTCAAAAAAATGGCATTAATCCGGATAATGCCAATTTATATCGAGAAAATTTGCATAAAATTAAAGGTTCTACACCTTTTGATTATGTTGACCAACAAATACAAGTTTGTATAAATTCTGTTATGAATATAAATAAAGAGTTATCTGACAGTATTTTTGAGTTTGGTCTGAATTTAATTAATGAATCAGAAATGCAAAGCTTAAAAAATAGTCATACAGAGCATGATTCTAAAAAGCTGATAGAAGTGTTCTTAAAAAATCCAAAAACAGCTGCTCAAGAATTAACAAAATTATTTAACGATGACAATAAACAACATAAAGCTGAAAACCATAGCGATAACTCTAGTGACTCACAAAATTATGATTATAACTATAACCAAACACAAAACAGTAACTATAGTGACTCACAAAATTATGATTATAATTATAGCCAAACACAGAACAGTGACTATAGTAACTCTCAAAATTATGATTATAATTATAGCCAAACACAAAACAGTGACTATAGTAACTCTCAAAATTATGATTATAATTATAACCAAACATATGTAAATTCTTTATCTAATTTTGGCGAATGTTATAAAAATTGCATAATAAAATGTTACAACTGTAATAATTCTCAAGAAAAAAGTGATACAGCTAGAATTAGTATAAATTTATTGATAGAATCTATAAAAACATTAGCTCAAGAACATGGGGTATCAGACCAGTATCAGTATAATCTAAATTTAAACAATCTCAATAATATGTCACAAAACAGTAAGTTTGATATTAACAAATTGATTACGTGTACCAAATTATGTTTTGGTTATATTAACAACAAAAATATTCAAAGTCTTGAGTCGGACATTTATGATTATGGTGTAAACTTGCAAGTGGTTTTAGGGATCAGTTCTAATTATAAGAACTGCCCTGCGCCGTTTACCGACAATATGAGAGATGTTGCCAAAAAACTCGAACCATTATTTAAAGATTGTTATAGAGCATATAATAATTACTACAAAGCTTGCCACAGTTCCAAAAATTCTGAAATTGGTTCTTATGAGGTAAGGAGGGAAGCCTGTGAGAATCTTAAAACCAAGCTATCCCATCTCCTGTATACTATGGATAAGAAATATGAGGTACTTACTTCAGGTCGTTTATACCCTTTAATGGTTCAGTATAATAATATAAATAGTGATGTAAACACCGACGACACAATGTGCAGTTGTTTAAGTGATATTTGGAATTACAATATTAGAAGTTTAGTACAAAGAAATTCTGATATCAAAACAGGAGAAGAAATATACAAAGAAGCAAGAGAAGAAAAAAACACAGATTTTTTTTTTAACGCCAGACAAAATATAAACTTAAATGGTAAAAAGACTAACGTTACAAATATTAGTACTGACACCAAATTATTTAACAGTAATATATTTAATAAGTTGTATGATGATTGCAAAATAGACAATGCTATTAAGTTTTTCAGCAACACAGCTGATATACCTACGTCAAAAAAATGCCAGAATGACATTCTACCATTCATGTACAATATTGAAGGCTCTATTAATGTAATTAAAAATATACTAAATACTATAAATAACAGTGTTGAATATAAAGAAATAGTTGATAAACTTGGTATGTCAAATGATTTAGAAACAGCTGTAAAAAATGTGGAATCGTGTTATAATGTGGCATCAAATACTACTCAATGTTTTCTCTTTAAAACTAAACAAGACGAAACCGCAAGATATTCAGTTCATGATTGGCTTATTAATAAAGCTAACTACAATAAAAATTTATCTAATGCAATTGAATTTATAAACAATTTTTTCAATGCATACAATCCAAATTTTAACAACTTAGTAAATCTAACAAATAATTTTAAATTGTACAACACAGTACTTGAACAACGTTCCAAAGAAAATTGGTGTTGGTACCACGGTAAAGACGATCCAAAAACTAAAGAGTTCGAAAAAAAATTTGAAAATTTTAAAGAAACTGACGACTTTATGTTGGAGTTATGTGAGTTAAGAAATGAATATATGGAAAGCCATTTTCTGTATAATTATAAGCCCTTGTTTGAAAAATTTGAACAACTCTTAAATAAATATAATGTGGATATAAGTGATTTAAACTATGTATCTTGGATATCAAACTTTGATGGGAAAATTTGGAACAGTCATGAAGAATTATTAAAAGAAATTCAACAAGATAAATTTGTAAAACAGAGAGAATATTTAGAAAATTTATGGAAAAAAACATTTAATTCTTAATTTTGTATGTTATTATCAATAAAACAATGAGGTGTTGTCTGTGGATAATAAAATTACAGATTTTTTTAACAAATTATTTACCGAAAAACCTGAATTAATAGAAGAATTTATAAACTTTAATGATGAAGAAGTTTACGAATTTTCAAAAAAATATGGTGCGAAGTTTACATTAGAAGAATTAAAAAATTATGTACAACAAACACAAAATATTAATAATAATAAATTAAAAAAACTTAATGTTGAAGATTTAGATACAATTTCTGGTGGAGCAAATAATAATTTTAAAAATAAATTCTTGTCG
>CAYYWE010000074.1:0-4051 GCA_964475315.1 uncultured Eubacteriales bacterium | reverse complement strand
CTCTCAATGCTGGCTGCAAACAATTTTGTGTATAGCCTTTTTTACTGGGTTGATGTTGGAGAGATGAATGGGGCAACCCCCAAACGGGAGAATATGAAAAACCGATAAGATACTTTGCCTGTGGAGAATATGGGTCAAAGGGCGGAAGACCATACTACCATCTAGCAATATTCAATTGGGAACCAGATGACCTAGTTCTATACAAATTAAACAAACACGGAGATCCAAGCTTTAAATCAAAAAGCTTGCAAAAAATCTGGGGTAAGGGCTTTGTTGTCGTCGAAGAATTAAATTTCAACACAGCGGCCTACATCGCACGTTATGTACAGAAAAAAGCAGAACTGGAGCCACAAAAGCGAGAATATACCGGAGAATACAAACGTCAGTTAAAAATTGATGAAAGAAACGAGCTACCATTCTGGCACTTCATCAGAAAAACTGCACCACAAAAGCACATTATTGAACCTGAATTTATCGTTATGAGTAGGGCAGTAGGCATCGGGCGTAAATACTGGGAAGAAAACAAAGAAAAAATCGGTAAAGATGTTTCTTTCGTTTCTCGACGGGTCCTGTTTGGAAGTAGGAAGATAATGACAATTCTTTTATTTTCAAAAGCCCTTGATGTATCTCCTTTAGAAATACTCAATAAAGAACAAAGTTTAGAATTATCAGCACTCCTAAAACATGGAGATTCAAACAGAGGAACAAATTTTCCTTTCCAAAATTCGAAAGTTAAATAAGACCAAAAAAGGCTTACTTCTAAAAATAATTAATGCAATATAAAAATTAATATTCCCCTACCTAACATTTCCGTAAAAATTTCGGATATGTTTTTGCACCATTAACATATCCATAAAATGAGAAGACGTTAAGGCATGAATTGTTTTGATTGTTTCTATAGTTGTTGTGTATAAAATTCCTTTTCCTCCAGATTTTTCCCAGGAATCAATATTTTTTTTCATGTCATCAATTAAAAAACAATCCATTGCAGGAGTGATAATCTGCGTTTTACTTACTGGTGTAATAATAATTTGAGAAGAATCTTGTATTCCCTTAATATGCTCCTTGATCCAATTTTCTTTTATCTTTTTTACCACCTCAAAACGGTCCGAATATTCCGGTGACGGACAATATCCCCCTAAAAAATGAACACTATCAAATTTCTTTAAGCAATAATTATACAAGAAAGACGCTCCCTTTTTAGGCTTCATCGTCTTCCAAAAATCATCAACACAATCACAAAAATAAAACAGTCTCTGTTGAGCAGCTTTTTCAAAATTTGTTAATTTTTCGGCCGGTTTATATTTAAAAATGGCACTATCTATATGGCACATTTCTTTTGCTTGTCGCCTAAAATCGGTTAAAACATCATCAATATCTAGGAAACAAACTCTTGGCTTCATTATCTACCCCTTTATTGAATATCCCTGATATTTAATCGAAATCCCGCCATCAATGTTAATTATTTGTCCATTTATATAATTACTTCCTCCAGCCAATAAAAATTCAACCAAGTTGTTTATTTCTGAAAAATCGGCCAACCGCTTACAAGGAATAGAGGCCAAATTATTCTTTGTGTTTTTTTCCAGTTTGCTATCATCGAACCCCTTAACACCCGATTTATCCCCATATATATCAACACTTCCATTAATTCCGGCCAATCGGATCGTATTACAGATAACTCCTCGTGAAGCAAATTCACAAACAACATTTCTAGAAAAGGCTTCTAGAGCTGCTTTAGAAGCAGAATATGCCACACTATTATCAGCACCAAACTCTGCTAACAAAGAAGAAAAATTAATAATTTTCAATGGTTGATGTGTGGTAATATTTTTTTTAATAATCTGCTTTGTTAAATATGCTGTTCCTAGATAATTAACATTCATAATATTTTTCATATTTTCATATGACAGCATTAAAATATCATCAAGGTTATCACAAGCAGCACAGTTAATAAGTCCGCAAACATCAATATTTTCTAGATTAGATACAAAGGAATCTATTGATTCCTGCTTATTTAAATCAAGTACAATTATTTTAAATTTGCCAACAAATTTTTCTAAATATTTTTCTATTAACATAATATGATCTTCTGTTTGTACAGTTAAAATCATATTATATTTTTTTCCAAGCAAAAACTGTGCTAAACGTCCGCCTACATTTCCAGCAACTCCAGTTAGAATAGTATATTTGCTATTCATTAGTTTTTTTCCTTTTTAATTTCATGGAATGCAACAATTCAGAAACACTATCAACCACTACATTCTCCCTAGAAATATTTAACGCATTAGAAACTGCCGATTTGAAATTTTCCTCCTGCAAAAGCAGTTCTGGGTTAAAGACACGAATATTTACAGATTTATTAGGCAAATGTTGAACCAGAGCACACTCGTATTGTAAAATATTACCGACAATCTCAAGAGTATCTTTCGGATAAAAACCATTTATTTCAATATCAGAAGAACGTCCAACTAACACTAAACGACCTTTTGTATCAAATCGTCCTATATCTGTTGTTTGGTATGAATCCGAAAGCGTATCTATAAATTTTCCTCCAAAATTTATATGCCGGCCAATATTAGGAGAAAAAATCTTTACCATTGGTTTATCCTGTATTTGAATCAACTCGACATGAATTGAATTATCTACAGGAAAACCAACACTTCCCAATGATTCTGAAGAAGATTCCATATCAAAATGGGTTAGAGACGCTGTTTCTGTTAATCCATATCCTTCATGTAAATCAAGCCCTCTGCTTCTAAATAATTTAATTGCTTTCGTACTTAAAGGAGCTCCTCCAGAATCAATTAAAATATTTCCTAAAACTTCAAATTTTTCTTTATGCAATATGTCCAAAATAATCGGATTGGCCAAAACAACAATTTTATCATATTTTCTACTATTATTTTTTATAAAATCACATAAATCATGAGGGGTCTTATAGAGATATTCCGCTCCATTTTTTTTAGCATTTAATACACCTGCTACAAAGCTAAAATTATAAGAAGTCGGCATGGAAGAGAGAATAATTGAATTCTCTGTTACATTGTATATTTTTTTATACCATTCTAATGTACAATCCAATTTTGCTTTTTCAAAAGCAAAAATACGAGGAAGTTCCGTACTACCACTTGTCATCATTCCTACCTGAAAATCATCACTTTCAATCATAGTAGAAGGCACAAACAAACTAATATTTTTATCTACATACACTTTTCTTAAATCTGTTGAAGCCTCTCCCGAAGGTAACAAAATCAGCTTTTTATTTAACGACAAAATATGTAATGCTTCCTTTGCAAACACATTTTGAGCTCTAGCCGCTAAGTAAAATAAAGGATATTGCTGCAATATTTTTTCAAAATCAGTCATATTTTATTCCTCAAAATTAAATGTTCGTAAAAACTGATAAATTGCCGAAACTTTCCAGTACAAATCTGAAGGTAACGATCCATATTGGTTCTCTAAGTCTTCCCACAAATATGTACTAAAAATTTTATTCATATAATCTGATTGTGATATTTTTGGGAGATTTTCATATAAATATTTCATTACCATAGTATTATAATTTTGAGACGGATTAACAAAAGCCTGTTTCCGTCTATTAATAATTGCTTCAGGTAAATAGTTCTTAGCTATTTCTTTAATTATTGATTTTTCTATATTATCAACTATTTTTTCTCTTCCTTGAAAAGAAAATGCCATTTCTACAAACTGATGATCCGTAAATGGAACCCTGCATTCAACAGAGTTTGCCATGGACATTCTATCCTCTTGCATTAAATTATTCTGTAAATACGTTTTCGTCGCCCAAAACGCAACTGCATTTAAATGGTCGGTATCTCCAATTTTTTGATAAAAGTTTTCCAAACAACAAACTGCTGTATCTAGTAAATATCGTTCAGAGGTAAATCGATTATTATATATTTTCTTATCTACTAAATATTTTTCTGATTGATAATCTCTGAAAAATTCAGGATTTAAACGATTTTGCTGGTAATAAGGAAAATCATAATAATAACCTAACCAAACTTCATCAGATCCTTGACCATTT
>CAYYWE010000073.1:1460-4099 GCA_964475315.1 uncultured Eubacteriales bacterium | reverse complement strand
TCGCTTTAAACAAATAAGCAGAAGTATTCCTATCATTTTAGACTTTTTGAGTTGAACTTGTTTTCTCCACTTTTTTTGTTGTTTGTGCGGTTTTGCCCTACATCAAAATCCTCGAAGTTTAGTTGTCAATTCTTTAAGTTGTTTTTTCTTTTTACAGTTAATATAATTACAGAGTTAAATTGAGAAACTTGTTTTTATATAAAATTTGGGGTGGATAATCTAGTGAAAAATATTTTTGATGATTTAAAAGAACGTGATTTAGTTGCACAAATCACTAACGAAATACGCGTACGAGAAATTTTAAGTAATGGTAAAGTAAAATTTTACATTGGTTTTGAACCAACAGCCGATAGTTTACACGTTGGGCATTTTGTACAAATTATGATAATGTCTAGGTTACAAAAAGCTGGGCATATACCGATAATTTTATTTGGTGGAGCTACTGCTTTAGTCGGTGATCCGTCTGGCAAAACTGACATGAGACGTATGATGACGCAAGAAGAGATAAACCATAATATATCTTGTTTTAAAGAGCAAGCTTCTAGATTTTTGGATTTTTCTCCGGAAAAAATTATAGTTGTAAATAATTTTGATTGGCTATCAGATTTAAATTATATTAAATTTTTACGCGAAATAGGTGTACATTTTTCTGTTAATCGTATGCTTGCAGCAGAATGTTATAAACAAAGACTAGAACGTGGATTAACTTTTTTTGAATTGAATTATATGATTATGCAAAGTTATGATTTTCTAGTTCTAAACAAAAAATATAATTGCAATTTACAATTAGGCGGAGATGATCAGTGGAGTAATATAATTGGTGGTGTAGAATTAATTAGGCGTGTTAAACAAAAAGAAGTATTTGGTCTAACTTTCAAATTATTAGTTACGAGTGAAGGCAAAAAAATGGGCAAAACTGAAAAAGGTGCTCTGTGGCTAGACAAAAACAAAACTTCTCCATATGATTTTTATCAATATTGGAGAAATATTAATGATTCTGATGTAACAAATTGTTTAAATATGCTAACTTTTTTACCTACAGAACAAGTTCAAGAATACAAAAAATATAAAAACGAAGAAATAAATAAAGTCAAAGAAGTACTGGCCTTTGAGATCACAAAATTAGTTCACGGCGAAGAAGAAGCTCAAAAAGCTCAAGAAATATCCAGAAATTTGTTTGATAAAAAACTAAGTTCTGGATATATGCCTGAATTTAAAATCTCAGAAGAAAGTTTAAATAAAACTAGCAAAAACAGCATAGACGTGGTTTCTCTTTTAGTGATTTCAAGTATTGCTCCGTCTAAAAAAGAAGCCCGTAGATTAATAGACCAAGGTGGTATACAAATTAATTCTGAAAAAATTACAGATATTAATCACGAAATAAACTTCAAAGAACTAAAATCTGGAGTAATTATAAAAAAAGGTAAAAAATTTTTTTTAAGAGTTATTTTGGCATAATATAACTTTTTTGTAATTTAAATACTTATTTTTAGTTATTATATTATAAAATTATTTTATAAAAAACGACATTTTTTTAAAATAAAGTAACAAATTACTAACACTATCAAATTTATTATTATAAAACCTATGTATCCTAGTGGGTGAGTTAATTCTGGCATATTAGTAAAATTCATTCCGTACCATGCTGTAGAAATAGACATAGGCGTAAATAGTGTAGTTACAACTGTCAAAACTTTCATAATTTTATTATTTTTTACGTCAACCGCAGAGTGGTAGACATCTCGTAACTGATTTGAGTTTTCTCGTAAAAGTCTTGTTTCATCACGTAGCTTGTCTACTCTTTTTGAAAATTTTCTAAAGTAATCTATGTCAGTACTCGAAAAAAATCCATTTTCGTTTTCTTGCAATTCGTCACTTAAATCTGATAACTGGGTATAATATTTATAAAAAGCTAATATTTCTTTTTTAAATATAAACATAAATTTGTTAAACTCATCAAAAATCCCGCGAATTATAGCAGATTCTATTTTAGTTAGTCTGTTGGCTAATTCTTCCAGATATCTTAAATCTGATTCTATTATTATTTCTAAAAAATCATACAAAAATCTGCCGATATTTATCTTTCCATGATATTTATCTTTATGAATTTTTCTAATATATGATTCTACAGTATTACTGTCATCTATAAAAATTAATTTATTTTTAAATAATATAAATCCAAAATTTACTTTTTTTAACTGTTTGTCTTTACTCAAAATAGAAAAAGTTGCAGATAAACATTCTGTATATACTGTAGCTTTACTAAAATCTGTATTTTTGTATTTAGGAACATAATTTTTAGGTATTTCTCTTGAGTTAACTTTTTTTTGTATTTCCTTTCCAGACATAATAATAACGCTTTCACCAGTATAATTGTCTGACTCTGAAACGTCATGTGGCTTTAAATTTTCTTCTATTTTGTACAAAATCATAAAATCAACTCCAAAAAAATCAGTGCAAAAATTATAATATTTTTGTTATTATACATAACCATTTGAAAAAAATCAATAAAATAAAAAATAAAATTGAAAAACTTTATGTAATATACTATCATAAAAAATATAGTATTTAATGTTATAATTTTTTAGAGGTGATAAAAATTTATGCCAGATAACTTAAAAACTAAAAATAGTAATATT
>CAYYWE010000073.1:0-1450 GCA_964475315.1 uncultured Eubacteriales bacterium | reverse complement strand
AAAGCTTTTGTACGAAATAATAACATAATTTATTATGGCAATCCGCATGATAGATACGTAATAAAAATCGAATCATTAGGATCTACGCCATACGAAGATTTAGAAGTTTCATCCGAGATGTTAGTTGCAATGGTTGATCTTGGTGAAAACTGTGAACGGCCCGGAAAGGTCTTAAAAACAAGTAAAAAAAATGGTATTTGGCCAGCGATGGACATAGCAAATGCCTGGTTAGAAAGAGTTCGGTTATCAACAGCCTCGAGTTAACTAATTTTTAGACTAAATATTTATGGAGTGATTTGTTATGGGTATTGCGGAAATTATTTTGGGCATATTACTTATAGTTTTAGCCTCTGCAGTTACAGCCGTAGTTTTGTTTCAAGAAGGGCAGCAAAGGCCGATGGGAGCTATAAACGGCTCTGCTGGAGATACGTTTTTGACTAAAAATAAATCAAGGTCTATAGACGCTTTTTTAGAACGTTGGACTAGAAATATATCTGTAGGTTTTTTCTTGACGGTAATTTTAGTAAATATTTTGTTATTTTTTCACATTATATAATATTATACAAAAAATATTTTAGTAAAATCAAAAATATAATCATAACCACGTCTTTTGGGCGTGGTCATAATTTTATTAAAATATTGAAATTTAACAAAAAATATGATATAGTAAATATATTAGTCAATAAGAAAGTAACTTGACTAAAATTAGAAAAATTTGTAAAATAAAATCAGGAGGTGATGTCATGAAAAAATTTTTTTCGTGTTTTTTAGCGAGTTTAATTTGTATACTTGGAGGTGTAGAGTACGTATTTGCAGGTGGTGGCGATAGTAGTGAAGCAATACAAATAGCTGTAATAAGTGACCTGAATGCTGATGCTACAGGGCTTTTAGACAATATTTCTAATATGCCAAGTGTAGAAAAGTTAGGCACTAACAGTTTGCAAATTGGCTCAAGTACTATAAACAGTCGCAAAATTAGGTACAACAAGCCAACATTTTTGACTGATAATCATGAGTATGAAGCTCCGATTGGGAATCACTCGGTTGTTTTTCATGAAATTAAAATCCCATTTACTGAGATAACCAATCCTAATTCTGAATTTCTTTTTAATGGCCAGAAAAATAATTATTGGCAACAATGTGATATGGTTATGGTAGTGTTTGATGCTATCCAGAAACCAGAGATAGGTTGGAGTGCATATTCAGATTCGTATGTAAACTTTGCTTGACGGCACATTTGCGGTTAAGCTCACACTATTTGCGCCAATATATGTGCTTCCGTTATACGTTTCAAGCCAAAGTTTAACGCTCAAGCTTGTAGAATTCGGCGTGCTGCTCGCTAAGCTGAGCGGAACTGTCCAGCTTTTGCTTGTACCAATTCCTGTGCCAATGGTGTTCCAGCCGCCTGAGCCGATTTGATAATATAAACTATGCGTGAAGTTGCTTGACG
>CAYYWE010000072.1:0-4120 GCA_964475315.1 uncultured Eubacteriales bacterium | reverse complement strand
AGACAATTAAACCGAATAAAAAAACTATGTGGGCTATGAGTATTTGTTCATTAATTCAGGTAGTATGTTTTATTAGTTCTCATTAGTTTTAAAATTGTGGTTAGCTCCAATGTTTGCGTGCCTAGAATTAAGTGCAGTAATATATATTAAAGATTTGAAAAAATTAGAAAAAGAAGAATGTCTTATTGTAGCAATTATAGAAACATTTGTTTTAAAATCTATGAGATGAAAGCTTTATGAAAAAAATTATACCAGCAAACTTCCTATAAAATCAGGGATGTGTGGTATAATAGTGGAACGAGATACGAAAATATAAAAAACTGTGAGCCAGAATTTTATATATTATATATGAAAAAAACTGCTATTAAATAATTTTAATCTTTGCTCATCAAGAGGATTATTGTTCTTGGTTTTTAATATTGTCGGTATCAATATTTTTTAATTCTAAATCCAGATTCTTAACAGAATTTTGTTCTGTGCTTTTTTCATTGTTTTCTTCATTTTGATTATTATTATCTTCTTGGTTTGACTCTTGCTCTTGTTTGTATTCAATATAGTCTGTTTGTTCAACATCAAACCAGAACGAATCGTTGTCATAGTTAAAGTCAACTTTAAGAGCAATGTCTTCGCATTCTTCGTCAGCTTCACGTAAAGCATTAGTTTTCTCAATGACGGCCACAAACATATCACCAATAAATTTACTAATCGGACGTGCACCTTGATTAATTTGCAGTAATTTTTCACCCATTTTGCGATAAGATTCGTCATCGATATGGGCTTGAATTCCGCCACCTTCCTCAGTATCAAGAAATTCGATAGTTGAAGCAAAATTATCTTTTGCAATTTGAGCATATTCTTCTACACTTAGATTATCGAATCCAACAATAGTAAGTCTATTCAAGAATGATTTATCATGTAAAACCGTAGTCAAAGAACCAGTAGTATCATCTTTTTTGCTTGGATCATAAAGTTTTCCAGTCGGACCAACTTCAACATTACCGCTTAAAGAAGCATCACTTTCATTTGTAGTTAAAATAAATGTAATACCTGAACAATCAAACTCTTTACCGCTTATAATAGCTTTACCCTCATCTATAAAAGTCCTCATAACTTCGTCTAATTCATGTGGTGCACCAGTTTTCGGATTGTACATTTTATCATATTCGTTAATAATTACGACACCATCATTCGGGTGGTCATTAATATATTTCGAAAAGCCTTGTCCAGAATCTGAACTCCAATCCCATGGATTATAACTATATTTATTAAACAGTTGATCTACCAGCGAACCACCGTGAATGTCAACTTCTGAAGCTGACATGGAATAAATTGGAGCTGTGGTTAAAGAACGAGCTAAAATATCAGCTGTAAAAGATTTACCACAACCAGATGGACCATTAAAAACTATAACTTTAGCTTTGTTTTTTACTCCTGTATTTGCACTTCTAAGTCTGTCGGCAATAACTCGTTGGAAGAATCCTTTAACAGCCTTTTTAGCTTTTTCCTGGCCGCGGACACGTTCGTCTAATTCTTCATATAATTGTTCCATTTTTTCATTCTTTTCATACGCTTCTTTTTTAATCTCAGCAGTCTTGTCAGCAACAAAACGAGTAAAATTACGCCACAGAGACTGCATATTACTTACACCATCACCAACATCTTTAAAAAACTTACCGCCACTATGAACCTTTCCAGTCACAGTGTTAAACGCACTGGTAATACCACTCCAAGCTAACCCACCGATACCCACAACACTGCCTATACCTTTAGTATATTTAAGTAAGTTTGCAAAACTTGAACCTTGATCATCCAGTTTCCTCTTGGCTTCATCATAAGCTTTTTTGCTGGCTTCATCTTTTTTTGCAATAAAATCTTGTTGTTTTTTTTCCATGTCTGCTTTTAAGTCATCTATAACTTTTTTGTTTGCTTCACGAACTGCGGAGTCTGTTTGCCACCAGTCTTTTAACTTTTTACCACCAATGCACACACCAGCTATTGCACCAGCGCCAAGAGCAATTTTCCATTTATTGTTCCAAATAGTCTTAAAACCGCGTTTAATCCAAGATTCTTTTACTTCTTGTACTTCTTTCGCACTTTTTTTTGAATTTCTTACACTTTTAGAGACAGAAGATTTATTACCATTATTATTAGCAGCTGAAGTTTTATTAGCACTAAACATAGGTGTAAGCATGGAAACTGCAGCTAAACTTGTAGCCATAAATTTACCAAATTTTCCAGTACCACCGGAGACTTGGTCTATTTCGTCATCACTAAGAATATTATAACTGTCTCGAGATTTATTAAAAACCATTTGTCTGAACATATTTTCATCTAATAAACACAATATCATAATTAAAAAATCACAGAATTCATCTTTTGTGTAACCCGTACGTACTGACAAGCACAAACGATACATTTCATCAATTTCATCTGATTTTGCAAACTTTTTTAATAAATCCGGATTTTTTAAAACTTCTCCTATAGCCTCAACAATTTTTTCGGTCATACTTATCGACTCCTTTGCACTTCTATAATATTATTTTAAACTTAGAATTTTAATAAAATATTATTCTACAAAACAAAATTATCACATATAATTATGCAAGTCAAATATTTTTATAAAATTTAAACAAAAAATAATGTTTTTTATGTAATTATATAGTCTATTTTACTTTAAATTCGCTACCTAATACGTATTTTATTTTATGTTTCACAAGCTCGTAAATTTCATTTCTACCGATACCTAAATATTTTCTTGGGTCAAAATCTTTTGGATTTTCATGCAAATATTTTCTTATACAAGCGGTCATAGCGAGTCTTAAATCGGAATCTATATTTATTTTACAAACTGACATTTTAGCTACTGTTCTTAGTTCTTCTTCAGGTATTCCGATTGCGTTTTCTAAATTTCCACCATGAGAATTAATTTCGTGAACATATTTTTGTATCACACTTGAAGCACCATGCAAAACTATAGGCAAAAATGGCAATTCTTGTTGGATTTTTTCCAATATATCAAGTCTCAGTTTAAAATTTTGGCCAAACTTGAATTTATACGCACCATGACTAGTTCCGATGGCAATAGCCAAAGAATCTATACCAGTTTTTTTGACAAAATCTACTGCTTGTTCAGGATCTGTATAAAAAGATTTTGAATCTGGAACTAAAATATCATTTTCAATCCCAGCTAAACATCCAAGCTCAGCCTCAACGCTTACATTATGTTTATGTGCATATTCTACAACTTCACAAGTCCGCTCTATATTCTTATTATACTCTAAACTAGAACCGTCTATCATAACCGATGTAAACCCGGAATCTATACAATTTTTACATATTTCAAAAGACTTACCATGATCTAGATGCAATGCAATCGGAATATTACTATTTTCTACAGCTGCCTCAACTAGTTTTCTTAAAAATATATCACCAGCATATTTTCTAGCACCAGAAGAAACTTGCAAAATTACCGGTGAAGACAAATCTGTGGCCGCACGAACTACAGCTTGCAAAATTTCCATGTTATTTACGTTAAAAGCACCAACGGCGTAATTCCCTCGTAAAGCTTTTTGTAGCATTTCTTGCGTGTTTACAAGACCCACTCAAATTCACTCCTGAACCAATTTTAATATCTTTTCATTTTAATATAATATGTAATTTTTGTCAAAATAAGTTACAAACACAAAAAATAATTTTTGTGCATACCAACCAACAAATTATGTGATTATAACAAAATACATACTCTCTTGAATTTTGAATATAAATTTACAAAACAAAACTTCAGGAGAGTATTATTTTGAAAAATAAAGTTCTTGAAAACAGAGTGCTAAAATTAAGCGAGTATATAATTCAACACAAAAGTACTATTCGTGATACAGCAAAATTTTTCGGCGTTTCTAAATCTACGGTACATAAAGATCTTTCTCAAAGACTTAAATATATAAATACTAAAATTTATAAAGAAGTTAAAAAAATATTAGAAATTAACAAATCAGAAAGACATATTAGAGGTGGTTTTGCGACTAAAAATAAATATTCTAAAAAACGGAATCAACAATAAATAACACGAGATTTTGGAATAGTATTTCACATATAATATTAAGTTCATATCAAAAGTGAT
>CAYYWE010000071.1:0-4142 GCA_964475315.1 uncultured Eubacteriales bacterium | reverse complement strand
GGCATAATCCACAAATATTTCTTAAAATTTGTTTAATTTTAGCTAATTATAGTGTTTTGAATATATTTTTTTTAGCAAAAATTTTTATAATTTCAAAATTATGTATTGAAAAATAAAATTAATTGTGTATAATTAACAAAAGAGGTTTTGTAATATTAAAATTACTTTTAGAGAGAGGTATTATATGTCCAACAGGTTGTTTCAAAATATAATAAGACAAACTTCGGATGCTATTGGCAGAACAATGGGGGTAATTGATGATTCATGCGTTATAGTAGCGTGTAGTATTCCGACCAGAATTGGTGAGACTATTAATTCTATAAATCCAGAATCTTTTTTGTCGACTGACATTTTTATAAATGAAAATATTACGTACAAGCCGTTTGGAGATCCGTCTAATCCAGAATTTGCTGTATTTATAGCAGGTACAGATGACTCAGCAAAAAAAGATGCACTCATTCTTTCTATTACCATGGATAATGTAAAACAGCATTTTAGCGAGAAATATGACAAAACAAATTTTATTAAAAATGTTTTGCTCGATAATATTTTGCCTGGTGATGTTTATATACGTGCGCGTGAGTTGAGATTTAACTCAAATGTAAATAGAATTTGTATGTTAATTAAGAGTAATTCAAAATCAGATATTTCAGCATATGAAGTGGTTCAGAGTTTGTTTCCAGATAAAACAAAAGATTTCGTTGTTAATATTAACGAAACGGACATAGCCCTTGTCAAAGAAGTACCCGAAGACGTTGACATGAAATCTATAGAAAAACTTGCGGCTTCTATAGTAGACGCTTTAGCTGGTGAGTATTATATTCATAGTATAGTTGGAATAGGGACAGCAGTAGCTGGAATTCGCGATTTAGCTAGATCTTTTACTGAAGCTCAAATAGCTATTGAAGTTGGCAAAGTATTTGACACCGAAAAAAGTGTAATTACTTATGACAATTTAGGTATCGCTAGACTTGTGTACCAGTTGCCGGCGACTTTGTGTGAGACTTTCTTAAACGAAGTTTTCAAAATGGGATCTATAGAAAGTTTGGATAAAGAAACTTTATTTACTATCCAAAAATTTTTTGAAAATAATCTAAACGTATCCGAAACTTCTAGAAAATTATTTGTCCATAGAAATACTCTTGTTTATAGACTTGAAAAAATCAAAAAAATGACCGGTCTGGATTTAAGAGAGTTCGAAGACGCTATAGTATTTAAAGTAGCTCTTATGGTTAATAAATATTTATTAGCAAATCCGGTTAAATTTTAGCTAAATTTAAAAATACTTTAAAACTTCTTCTTGATTTGTTTTCAAGAAGATTTTTATGCACAACAAAAGCTCCTAAAACTAAGGAGCTTTATATATATGCGCTTTGCTATTTAATCCAACACCGCACAAATGACAACAAAAAAACAAGAGAAACCAATACTATTTAAAAAAGTAAAGAAATATATTTTTACACTTGTTCAAATTTTATTTGCCGTGGTACCAAATTTGAGCATATGAAAAAACTCTGTTAAATTTCAAACTTGCCAGTACTGATTTTTACACCAGGGCCCATAGTTGAAGATACTACACAAGATTTGATGTAAGTACCTTTGCTAGCTTCCGGTTTAGCTTTAATGATAGCGTTAATTAACGCATCGAAATTATCAAATAATTTTTCGTCACCGAAAGAGGCTTTACCGATAGGACAGTGTATGATATTAGTTTTGTCAAGACGGTACTCGATCTTACCAGCTTTAGCTTCCCTTATAGCTCTAGCAATGTCAATAGAAACTGTACCAGCTTTCGGATTTGGCATTAAGCCACGCGGGCCTAAAATTTTTCCGAGTCTTCCTACTACTCCCATCATATCTGGAGTTGTGATTAAAACGTCAAAATCCATCCAATTTTCAGTTTGAATTTTTTGAGCCATATCTTCTGCGCCGACATAATCTGCACCAGCTTCTTTGGCTAGCTTTTCATTGTCGCCCTTACAAATTGCCAATATTTTTACATTTTTACCTGTACCATGCGGCAAAACTATAGCGCCACGAACTTGCTGGTCAGCATGTCTCGAGTCAACGCCTAGTCTTACATGAAGCTCGATGGTTTCATCAAATTTAGCTTTTGAATTTTTTACGCATATCCCCAATGCTTCTTTGGGTTCATAAAATTCCGAAAAATTATATGACTTTACACTTTCTAAATATTTTTTTCCGTGTTTCATTTTTCTCCTCCTAAATTAGTGGTAAAATCGGATTCTTTCCTCCCACTCGAGGGTTCCGAAAATTAAATAAATTCTAAAATATTAATATTTTATACAAATATTATTTATATTATTTTAATATTATTAAACTACTTGTATACCCATGCTTCTAGCTGTTCCAGATATCATACTAATGGCAGTATCTAAATTTGCAGCTGTAAGATCTGGCATTTTTTGTTCTGCAATTTTTTTGACTTGTTCTTTCGTAATTTTCGCAACAATAGTTTTGTTTGGAACACCAGAACCAGATTCGATATTGCAAGCTTTTTTTATCAAAACAGCAGCTGGTGGCGTTTTCGTAATAAATTCAAAAGAACGATCTTCGTAAATGGTAATAACAACAGGAATTATTAACCCCACATCATTTTTGGTTCTGTCGTTAAACTCTTTTGTGAAAGACATAATATTAATACCGTGCGGCCCCAATGCTGAACCGACTGGTGGTGCTGGAGTTGCTTTACCAGCAGGAATTTGTAATTTTACTATTGATTTGACTTTTTTAGTAGCCAATTCTTTGCACCTCCAAAGTTTCGTGGTAAATTCCGAAGCAATAAAAAATTTCACTTCTCCCACGCTAAGAATACCTAAAAAAAAATCAAAAACACAACCTATTTTTATTTAATTTTTAAATATTTTCTAATCTTAACATATAAGACATGTTCATACAATAAGCTCTACTTGATTCAATGGGACTTCTGTTGGAGTTTCACGACCAAACATAGAAACATTTAATTTTACTATTCTTGAATCGGTATTTATTTCTGTTACTACACCTGTCATGTCTTCCAAAGAGCCTTCATTAATTCTCACTGTATCGCCTATTGAGAAAGGAACTTGTATAGAACGTTTTTCGACGCCTAATTTTTCAACTTCTTCTGGAGTCAACGGAAAAGGTTGCGTAGAAGAGCCAACAAAACCTGTACATCCCCGAATATTCCGTACGATATACCACGTTTCATCTGTGACTATCATCTTAACTAAAACATATCCCGGATAAGTTTTTTTTGTAATTTCTTTTTCTTTATTATCTTTTATTTCCAGTACAGTCTCAGTTGGGATTTTTACTTCCTGAATCATGTCTCTTAGATTACGTGCTTCAATAGTTTTTTCTATATCAGCAGCTACCTTGTTCTCGTACCCAGAATAAGTATGTATCACATACCATTTTGCGTCATCTGACATTATTTTTCTGTTTCCCTCCGGTACTTAATTTAACTTTTAATATATTTTATTTAGTGTTCGTTACTGACATAACCATACCAAGTAATTTCACAAGACCGGCATCCAAAATCGCAACAAAAACACCCATTATAAAAATCATCATTAATGTTATACCAGTATTTTTAAAAACAGTCTTTTGAGTTGGCCAAACAATTTTTTTTAATTCATTCTTAGAGTCTACAAAATAACTTTTTATTTTTGCAAATACACCAATTTTTTTTTCTTCCATTGTTTTGCCTCCAGTTTAATTATTTTTAAAATTTTAAAAACATTGTACAATCACTTAGTTTCTTTATGAAGAGTATGTTTTCTACAAAAACGACAATGCTTGTTCAGCTCAATTCTGTCTGGATCGTTCTTTTTATTTTTAGTAGTGTCATAATTTCTTTGTTTACAATCCATGCAAGCCAGCGTTATTTTTACTCTCATGCTACGGCACCTCCCAGTATCTTAAAACACTTTAGCCTCCCTCTTTGCGTTATACACACTATTGCTTTTACTAAACTGATTATGTAATCCCACAAGAGGTAAATCTATTTTATCACACCAAACAAAATTGTCAATATATAATTTTTTCCCAGAGTGTAGGATTTGTAGGATTACAATTGATGTATTACAGACAATAAAAAAGAGACAAATGAGAACTCCATGTGATATAGTTCAAGTTGT
>CAYYWE010000070.1:0-4213 GCA_964475315.1 uncultured Eubacteriales bacterium | reverse complement strand
CAATTATCGTAAAACTCGATATCGGGGCAATCGAAAGCAGATAGCTAAATTGAATATGTTGTTTGCTCTGGCAAACCCCTATCTTGCTGACAAGCGTTTTGGCTTATCAGTCTGATTTGCCTTCGCTTTAATCAAATAACCAGGAGTATTCTTGCCATTTTAGGTCTTTTGAGTTGAACTTGTTTTCTCCACTTTTTTTGTTGTTTGTGCGGTTTTGCCTTAATTTATAATTTTTTTAGTTTTTTATTATTATCTTGACTATTAAACAAAAACATGATAGATTAATAAATATTTTTGGGTGTATAAATTATGTACAAGGAGTTTTATAATGCGCAAGACTGATATTAATCAGTACGGAAAAAAAGCGTCGAGAAAAAGTAATATAGCTAGTAATAATCAAAAAAAAAGTAAGGCAACAAGAGCTAGAAGTATAATTTTTGCTCTCGCTGGACGGGCTTTTTCAAGTATTTTCATAATTGTGGTATTTACAGGAATTATGTTAATATTTTCTCTTAATAGTTACAGAAAGTCCTTGTTAGAGAATGACATAGCTCTTAATATTACTTCTTCGAAAGTTCCGTTGACAAGTTTTATATATTGTAGAAGTAGTTGTGATAGTAATGGTGAAAATAATAATTTTGTAGAATACCAAAAGATATACAGTCTTGAAAATAGAGTTTGGGTGGAATTTTCAGAGATACCTAAGTATATGAAAGATGCTATTATTTCTATTGAGGACAAAAGATTTTATGATCATGGTGGAATAGATTTAAAAAGAACAACAGGAGCTATTTTAAATTTTGTAAAAGGTTCGAAGACTTATGGCGGTTCGACTTTAACTCAACAATTAATTAAAAATATAACTGAAGATAATGAAGTAAGTTTGACACGTAAATTAAGAGAAATTTTTAGAGCTATAGAATTAGAGAGAAGATACTCTAAAGATGAAATTTTAGAGTGTTATTTAAATATAGTAAATTTTGGTGGCGGTAGTAGAGGTGTAGAGACAGCAGCAAATTTGTATTTTAACAAAAGTATACGTGATTGTTCTATCGCTGAATGTGCAGCAATTGCTGGTATTACTCAAAATCCGGCAGCTTATAATCCATTGTATCATCCGGATAATAATAAAATTCGAAGAGAAATTGTACTAAAAGAGATGTACGAACAAAATAGAATTTCTTTTGAAGAGTATAATAAGTCTCTTGAAGAGTCAAATAATATGAATTTTGAAGATTATTCTAAAAAAACTGTCGAAGAGTTGTCTCACGGAAATATTAATAACTGGTACGTAGAAACTTTATTAAAAGATATTAATAATGATTTATGTGAAAAATATAATATAGGTAAAGCTGCTGCTGAAAACATGATTTATTCTCAAGGTTTGAAAATATATTCTTGTGTTGACAGAGAAGCGCAAAACATACTGGAAAATACTTTGAGAAATCCCAAAATTATGCCTACAGATAAAAATCTAGAATTGGGATATACTATGATGGACTTTAATGGGAGAATTTTGGCTACTGTAGGCTCAAGAAGAGAAAAAACAGGTAATTTATTATATGACAGAGCTAATAACGCAAGACGTCAACCAGGATCTACTATTAAGCCTATATCAGCTTATGCGCCAATTATAGACCAAAATATTTATAATTATTCTTCTTTGATACCTGATCAGCCTGTTAAAATTATGAACAGCAAAGGTGAGTATGCAGACTGGCCGACAAACTGGTACAAAAGTTACAAAGGTCATGTGACTTTACAATGGGCAATAGAAAAATCAGCTAATGCCCCAGTCGCACAATTAATAAATTTGTTAACACCAGCTAAAAGTTACGAGTTTTTGACTAAAAAGCTTGGATTTACAAGTCTAGATTCGAGCGATGCAAGTTCTTTGTCTGCGTTGGCCACAGGTGGTACACATTATGGTGTGACTCCGAGAGAAATGACGAGTGCGTTTCAAATATTTGGCAATGGTGGTAAATTTTATAAATCACATACTTATTTTTATGTCACAGATAGAAACGACAAGATTTTACTAGATAACAGAAATAATATTTATACTCAGGCGATAAATTCGAGAGCTGCGACTATTATGAACAGATTGTTAAGAAATGTTATTATTGGATCAGAAGGTACAGGTCGTTCTGCTAACATTTCAAACTGGAATGTAGTAGGCAAAACTGGTACTACCAATGATGACTACGATAGTTGGTTTATAGGTATGACCCCGTACGCTGTAGCTGGAATTTGGACAGGCTATGACAATCCTAAGAGGGTTTACGAAACTAGTGCTGCTATCAGAATCTGGAAACATGTTATGACAGAATATTTAAAAAATAAGACTAATATAGATTATGATTATGACCCGGATGTAATTAGCGCGACATACTGTAAAGACAGCGGAAAATTAGCAACTGTAGGCTGCAAAAATATTTCTACTGGGTATTACTCTCCGGATAATATTCCTGGTACTTGCGATGGTTTTTCTCCATCTGTCACAGAATTATTAGAACAGGAGCAAGAACAAAATCAAAATCAAGACCAAGAATTAAATCAAGAAAACAGTAATAATAATTTAAATAACTCTCAGGAGTCACAAAATAATAATACAAATAATAGTTCTCAAGAAAATAATAATATAGATGACTCACAAGAAAATAATAATAATTCCAGTAATTCTATTTTTGAAAATTTTGAATTGCCAGATATTTTTGAATTTTTAAATTAACAAATATAATATTTATTAACATAATTTATAAATATAAAATAAATTGTTAGTTATTTTTAAGGAGATCAAAAATATTATGAGTTTAGTAGTTCAAAAATTTGGCGGGAGTTCATTATTAGATAGTCATCATATATTTAACGTAGCAAAAAAAATAATTAAATACAAACAAAATAATAATAATATAAACTTGATAATTGTCGTATCTGCACAGGGTGACACTACTGATAATTTAGTGAATTTATCGAACGAAATTAATATTAATAAATTACAAGATAATAATTTCAAAAGAGAGCTTGATATGTTATTATCTTCTGGAGAACAAATGTCAGCTTCTTTACTTGCTATAGCGATACAAAATTTGGGACATAAAGCTATTTCTCTAACAGGATGGCAAGCTGGAATTATTACAGATTCAAATTATACAGATTCTAGTATTACTAATATTATCACAACTAGAATAGATTCTGAATTAAAAAAAAATAATATAGTGATAATTACAGGCTTTCAGGGAGTAAATTCTGAAAATAACATAACTACTTTGGGTCGTGGTGGATCAGACACGAGTGCTGTTGCTATAGCTGGGATTATGAATGCAGATTTTTGTGAAATATACACAGACGTTAATGGTGTATATACTGTTGATCCGAGAATTGTACCAACTGCTAGAAAATTAAATTCTGTTTCTTATCAAGAAATGTATTTATTATCTTATCTTGGCTCTCAAGTTCTTAATAGTAATTCTGTGCTAACTTCTCAAAAATATAACATAAATCTTAAAGTATTATCTAGTTTTGAAAATAATACTAATAATAATTTTAACAATTCAGGTACTATTGTAACTTCAAATATTAATAAAAATATTAATTATATCACAGGCATAGCTACTGAAAAAAATTTAATAAAAATTTGTATAAATAATAATAATTTAAATAATCAAATTCTGGATGAAAATATAAATTTAATACAAAAATTTATAAAAGAAATAAATTTAAAACCGGTAAATAAACAAGATTTAAATAATTTTATATATTACATAATAGAAGAACAAAATTTACATAAATTTTTAAATATTATTAATAATATTTTAGACAGTTCGGAAATTTCTTATGAAAAAAATAAGTCTAAAATTTCAGTTGTAAATTTAAACGAGAGTTATAATATTAATATAGCTTCTGTGATTTTTGAAATATTACATCAAAATAATATTAATATAGAGTTAACTTTGTGTGATAATAATCACGTCTCTGTAGTTATAAATTCCGAAAATTTACATCGGGCTACAAATTTAATTCACAATAAACTATTTGAAGAAGATTATTTGTTTGATATTTAATTTATTATTATATATTTATAAAATACATAAATAATTTAATAAAAAATTAATAAATTACATTATAATTATAAAATATTTGTATAATTTAATATAGTTTTTTTACTCGACAGTTTTTTAAAGATAAAAATAAATAAAAAAAATATAATTAG
>CAYYWE010000069.1:0-4236 GCA_964475315.1 uncultured Eubacteriales bacterium | reverse complement strand
ATAAAAAATATAATTTATAAACTTTAGATTTGATTTTTTTACTAGTATATAGTATATTATTGTAAAATATTTGGAGTTAGGCGCATTTTATTAAGTTTGCTTTAATTTACAGGAGGTATTAAGCTTATGTCTAATGATATAGAAATTAAAAACAAGAAAAAAATTGATATAGGTCGTCATTCTTTGGCGCACGTTTTAGCGAAAGCTGTTACTGAATTGTATGATAATGTAAAGTTAGCGATTGGACCATACATAGATGTCGGTTTTTATTATGATTTCGATATGGACCATGTGTTGACTGAGGATGACTTTGAAAAAATTCAGCAAAAAATGTCAGAAATAATTAAAAAAAATGAAGATTTTGTCAAAAAAAATATCAGTTTCAAAGAAAGTTTAGAATTATTTAAAAAGCAAGAATATAAATTAGAGTTAATAAATGACTTGAAAGAAAAATCAGAAGATTTGAGTATTTATTATCTGGGTAATGATTTTGTAGATTTGTGTCGTGGACCGCACGTTTCGAACACCAGAGAATTAGTAAATTGGAGTTTCAAAATTTCTTCAGTTGCGGGCGCATATTGGCGCGGCGATATAAAAAAACCAATGCTACAAAGAGTTTACGTTTATGCTTTTCCAAGCAAAAATGAGCTTAACAATTATTTAAATTTTCTAGAAGAAGCCAAAAAAAGAGATCACAGAAAGTTAGGCCCACAGTTAGATTTGTTTTTTATGGACGAATCCGCGCCGGGTATGCCGTATTGGTTACCCAAAGGCTGGAAAATGTTTAATATTTTATTAGACTTTTGGCGTAAAGAACATGAAAAAAGAGATTATCAGGAAATTTCTTCTCCATTGGTTAACCATAATATTTTGTGGAAAACGTCAGGACATTGGGACCATTATAAAGAAAACATGTTCATTGTGCCAGTTTCTGAAGACCAAACTTTTGCTGTCAAACCGATGAATTGTCCAAACGCGATGAAAGTTTATCAAAAAAAGGTCAGAAGTTATCGTGAACTTCCGTTAAGATATTCTGATTGCGATGTATTGCATAGAAAAGAAGTTTCAGGCACTTTGCACGGTTTATTCAGGGTTCAAATGTTTAGGCAGGACGATTCACACAATTTTATCACCGAAGACCAAATTTCTAGCGAAATTAACAGTATTTTAGACATAGCGGACCTATTTTATGGTATTTTTGGGTTAAAATACTCGCCTGTTTTGTCTACAAGACCTAAAAATTTTATGGGAGATATTAAATTATGGGACAGAGCTGAAAACGAATTAAAAGAAATTTTGAATTCCAGATATAAAAATTATGAAATTAATGAAGGTGACGGTGCTTTTTACGGCCCAAAAATTGACATTTTAATTAAAGACTGTTTAAATAGAACCTGGCAATTAGGCACCATTCAGTTAGATTTTCAATTGCCGAGAAATTTCGACTTGACTTATACTGATAAGGATGGCTCTCAAAAAGTTCCAGTTGTAGTTCACAGAGTCATTTACGGATCTCTAGAAAGATTTATCGGAATTTTGATCGAGCATTTTGCAGGCAAATTCCCGTTTTGGATATCTCCAGTTCAAGTCGGTGTAGTGCCAATTAAATCAGAACACAATAGTTATGCAAAAGAAATTTTAGAAAAATTAAATATTAATAGCATAAGATCAGAAATAGACCATTCTGATAACAATATGGGTACAAAAATCAAGAATTTTAGACAAAATATGTTACCATATATTATAATTATTGGTGAAGAAGAACTAAAAAATCAAACCATTTCAGTTAGAGTTAGAACAGGAAAACAAATTAATAACATAAAATTAGATAAGTTTATAGAAATTTGTAATAATATGATTGAAAATCATGTGTTAGAACTCTCGGAGGACTTTTAATGAAAATCGGAATTATAGGTCTGCCGAATGTTGGTAAAAGTACGTTATTTAATGCAATTACCAATGCAGGTGCCGTGTGCGCAAATTACCCATTTTGTACTGTTGAACCAAATATTGGAACTGTTGCTGTGCCAGATGATAGAGTTGACAAACTTGCTAATATGTATAATCCACAAAAAATCACGTATGCGACAATAGAATTTGTCGATATTGCCGGATTGGTCAAAGGCGCGTCACAAGGTGAAGGGCTAGGAAATAAATTTTTGGCGAATATTCGTGAGGTTGACGCGATTGTTCATGTCGTTAGGTGCTTCGAAGATTCTAATATTATACATATAAACGGTGAGGTCAACCCAAAAAATGACATCGAAATTATTAATTCTGAGTTAATTTTGTCCGATATAGAATTACTAGAAAAACGAATTCAGAAAACACAAAAATTATTAAAATCAGACAAAAAATATATTTTTGAACTTGAAACTTACCAAAAAATTTTGGATTATATCTCCAAAGGATTTTTAATGAGATCATTAAGTTTAACAAAAGAAGAATCTGAAATTATATCAAATTTAGATTTGTTGACCAATAAACCCGTAATATATATTTGTAATTTATCAGAACAAAATTTTATAAATTTAAACGACAATAAATTTTATTTACAAGTTCTGGAAATTGCACAGAAAGAAAATTCGGGTGTGGTGCCGATTTGTGCGGAATTTGAGTCACAAATTTCAGAAATGAGTACAGAAGAAAAATTAGAATTTTTGCACGATATAAATTTGGAAAAATCGGGCTTAGACAGATTAATTATAGAGTGCTACAAATTACTTGGATTGATATCATTCTTAACGGCCGGAAAAGAAGAAGTTCGTGCATGGACGGTAAAATCAGGCACCAAAGCACCTCAGGCAGCTGGAAAAATTCACAGTGATTTTGAACGTGGTTTCATAAAAGCTGAAATAATTTCTTACGAAAATTTGATTTCGTGTGGAAATATTAATATCGCAAAAGAAAAAGGGCTCGTAAGATCTGAAGGAAAAGAGTACGTAATAAATGATGGCGATGTTACTTTATTTAGATTTAATATATAAAAATTTTGTATAATTTTAATTAAGGATTTTTTGATAAAATATGTATAAAACTTGGGAAGAATTAAAAAAAAATTGTCTAGAATGTAAAAAATGCAAATTATGTGAAACTAGAACCAATATTGTGTTTGGATTTGGTAATAAAAATTCTGAGATTATGTTAGTTGGCGAAGGACCTGGTGAATGTGAAGATTCATTAGGATTACCATTTGTTGGAAGATCTGGAAAATTACTAGATTCCATGTTGAGTGAAATTGATTTGAATCGCGACAAAAACATATATATATGTAATATTGTGAAATGTCGACCACCACAAAACCGCGATCCATTGCCTGATGAACAAGAAATGTGCATAAACTGGCTGAGAAATCAAGTTTTGATTATGAAACCGAAAATTATTGTAGCTGTAGGACGAATTTCGGCACTCAGAATTATTAACCCAAATATAAAAATCACTAGAGATCACGGAAAATTTTATAAAAAAAAGGATATTTGGTTCATGCCTACGATACATCCTGCGTCATTACTGCGAAATCCATTACAAAAAGAATTAGTCAAACAAGATTTTGTGAATTTAAAACAAAAAATTTTTGAAATTTGTGAAAAAACATATATATAAATTATGTAATTAGAAAGAAAATTTTAGCTATGGAAGAAATGTTTTTCAGAACAGAATTATTATTAGGCAAAAAAAATTTTAAAAAAATAAAAAATAGCAAAATTTTAGTAGTAGGAGTCGGTGGTGTCGGCTCCTTTGTAGTAGAATCGATGGTAAGATCTGGTATTTATAATATAGATATTTGTGACGGTGATACCATAAATATTACCAATTTGAATCGTCAAATTATGTCTAATTTACACAATATTGGTAAGCCTAAAGTCGAAATTTTAAAAAAAAGAGTTTTAAATATTAATAAAAATTTAAATATTAATGTGTATAATTTTTATTTTAACGAAAATACTTACCAGAATTTTGATTTTAAAAGTTATGATTATGTTATAGATTGTATAGATAATGTCAAAAATAAAGTTTTGTTAATCACAAAATCTCATAAGTTTAACAAAAACATAATTAGTTCTATGGGCACCGGTAATAAAATTGACCCTACTGAGCTAGAAGTTTGTGATATTTATAAAACTTCTATGTGCCCGTTGGCGAGAATTATTAGAAAAGAGTTAAGAAAAAACAATATTAATTCTCTAAAAGTTGTGTACTCCAAGGAAAAACCAAAATATGTTCCTAAAGATAAAA
>CAYYWE010000068.1:0-4404 GCA_964475315.1 uncultured Eubacteriales bacterium | reverse complement strand
CTAAATTATTCCAAAATCACTTAACAATATATATATTATATAATATGCTTAACATTATTTAAGTTTTAGATCCTAAAATTTAAATTGTGTTAGAGACTATTTTTTTATTTTAATTTTAGAAAGGATGATAAATTATGGAGAAATTCGAAGATTATATAAAAAACGGTAAACGAAGAAATAGGACCTTAGAGGAGTCTATGTTAGCATTTTGCAAAGTAGTGGCAGATGAAAAAGATTTACCCATAAAAAAATTAAATAAAGACGAAGAACGCTTAAGACTAAAAGAAGCTCGTGAAGATTCAGAAAATAACGAAATAGTGCAAAAATTTAGAAAAGAAAGATTAAAAAATATATTTACATTAAAAAAATATTTTAAAATATTAATGCGCACTCTAGAGTTAAGCGGAGACATTGATGAAAATAAATTTAAAGAACTACTAAACAAATATAGAGTGAAACACCTTGTTCCAAATTTTTTTAAGACCATTAGATATAACAACCACAAAAATAAGCAATCATCATTTGAAAAAGAAAAACTTTTAAAACGCATAAACGACTTTAAAAATAAAATCATACAAGATACTGCATTAAAAAAAGAAAATTATGATAACATGTATAAAGAAAAAAACGAATTAAAAAAAACAAAAGATAGCTTAAAAGATACTGATATTGACGTTGCATACGAAAAACTCATCAGTATATTCAATAATTGGAATTATGTACGCCAACATTAGACATTTGCTCTAAACACAAAAAGACTAACTGATATTTAGTCTTTTTGTATTTTGTATATTTTTGATAACAAACAAAAATTAATAATTCTTAATTAAATCACAAATTTCTAATAATTCTGATTTGGTTTTTGTGTTAAAAACTTTTTTTCTCATTTCACAAGCATTAGGAAAGTTTTTTAAATAAGCTGAAATATGCTTACGTGCTTCTTTTACACCTGTAGTTTCAGTTTTGTACTCACATAGTTTATTTATGTGCAATTTCATAACGCGAGATTTTTCTTCAAAAGAAATAATTTTATTACTTAAATTATTAATTTGCGAAAATATCCACGGATTTCCAATAGCAGCACGGCCTATGGCTACTAAGTCACAATTTGTATAAGAAATCATATTTTGGGCACTTTCAAAAGAATCAACATCACCATTGCCAGCAACTGGAATTTTTATAGCTTCTTTTACTTTTTTTATTATATCTAGATCATTTTTGCCAGAATATAGCTGTTCTCTCGTACGACCGTGGACTGTGATTAAATTTGCGCCCGCTTGTTCACATACTTTCGCAACTTCCGGGGCATTTAATTTATTTGAGCTCCAACCTGCACGAATTTTTACAGTTACAGGCATATTAAACTCGCAAATATTATTTATAGATTTTTTTACAGAATATACAATTTCACCACATAATTCAGGTGTTTTCATAAGAGCAGAACCTGCGTTTTCTTTAATTATCTTAGGTGCAGGACATCCCATATTTATATCTATAATTTCTATATTATTGTAATTTTTTAATACAATTTCGGTTGACTTATAAAAATCATCTGGGGCGCTCCCAAATAATTGTACTGCAAATGGTTTTTCTAAATTACTATGATTAATTAGAAAAAAAGTTTTTTTGCTATTATAAATTATACCTTTAGTGCTTACCATTTCGCTAGTAAAACATGATACACCAAATTCAGAACAAACTTCTCTAAAAGCACGATCTGTAATACCTGCCATTGGTGCAAGTGTTGCAACTCCATTTAAATTTATGTTACCTATTTTTGTGCTCATAATTTTCTCTTTCAAAATTTATAATATTTTAACATTTTTTATTATGTCATATGTTTACTCTTTTTGCAAACACATGTTATTATTTTATATATTACAAAAAATTTATTGTTAATTTTTTTATTTTATTATATTACTTATTTTTTATGAACCGTTAAATACGGCTTTTTTAATATATCTCTTGAGTTAAACTATATATTTATGATAAAATTTAGAATATAAAAGACTAATTTTATTTTTTATTTGATAAGTAGGGAAATAAAACGTGGGATTTTTAAATATTTTAGAAAGTTTTGTCAAGACTTTTAGTATATTTGATTTGTTAGACATAATAATAGTCGCATTTTTGATATATAATTTAATAAAAATAATACGAGAATCACGCGCGGGACAATTAGTTAAAGGAATAATGATAATTCTTGGTGTGTATTTTTTATCGTGTCAACTTAATTTCAAAATGCTAAGTGCACTTTTAAGTAATTTTTTTCAATTTAGCATATTCGGGATATTAATAGTATTTCAACCAGAATTAAGAAGGGTTTTGGAAAAATTAGGTCGAAGCAAATTAATAAAATGGTTGCCAATTAACACCGTTACAGACGAACAAGAGTTATATAATAACAGATGTGAAAAAATTATAAATATAATTTCCGATTCAGTAATTTCGCTAAGTGATGAACGTATGGGTGCACTAATAGTATTCGAGCAAGAAACTAAACTAGGAGAAATTATAGATACCGGTACAATATTAAAATCAGTGCCATCAGTGCCGTTAGTATGCAATATTTTTTATAATAAATCACCGTTACACGATGGAGCTTTAATAATAAAAGAAGGATTATTATATGCAGGCGGATGTATTTTACCATTGACTAAAAACAGAAATATAAACAAAGATTTAGGTACGCGTCACCGAGCAGCAATTGGAATAACAGAAAACTCGGATGCTATATCAATAGTAGTCTCAGAAGAAACAGGAAAAATTTCTATAGTTACAAACGGGGTACTAAAAACATATCAAGATATAAATTTATTCAAAAATAATTTAAAAAAATTAATTTTAAAAAATATAAACACCGAGAGACATCAAAAAATGTTGTTTAATTTAAATAATTTTAGAAAAAAATAGAGGAATTTTAAAATTTATGAATAGTAAAAACTGGACTACCGAACAAAAACACGCAATTGGCGCAAATTCAGGTACAATATTAGTCTCTGCTGCAGCTGGATCTGGAAAAACTTCAGTGTTAGTTCAGAGGGTTATAAATAAAATAATCGACAAAAAAAATCCAATAGACATAAATAAATTATTAATAGTAACATTTACAAACTCAGCAGCACAAGAAATAAAAACTAGAATTTCCCAAAAACTATCAGAATTAATTCAAGAAAATCCAGAAAATTTAAACTTACAACGACAAAAAATGTTGTTAAAATACGCACAAATTGGTACAATACATAGTTTTTGTAATAATATTATTAAAGAAAATTTCTTCAAAATAGGGATTTCACCAAATTTTAAAATAGCATCTCAAAGTGAGGTATTAATTTTAAAACAAAAAGCTCTTGAAAATACATTAAATTTTTTTTTTGAACAAGAAAATCCTGAATTTATTAATGTTCTAGATTTGTTTAGTAATGAAAAAGGCGACATAAGTAAACTAAAAAATGTCATTCTAGATATATATTTTTTTACAGAGTCTATAATATTTCCAGAAAAATGGTTCGAGAAACAATTAGAATTGTACAAAAAATATATAAATCAAAATAATAACGAATTTACTATTTGGCAAAAATATATTTTAAAAAAAGCAAAACAAGATTTTAAATATGTATTAAATACAATATCAGAATGTATAGAAATTATTAAAACTTCAGAAGAACTGCAAAAAAGTTATTTAACTTGTTTTGAACAGGACTTTGAATTATTGTATAATATTAATAATTTATTAAATAATTGTCTGTGGGATGAAATAGTTATTCAGATTTCTAATTTTAATTTCATGAGACTTAAAACTTGTAAATCAGAAAGTTGCGAATACGAAAAAGAATTTGTGATTTCAAAAAGAAATAAAATTAAAGACATTATAAATGACTTAAAAAAATATTTTAGTTGGACGCAAATTGAAATCAAAAATGATATAAAAAATTTATATTCATATCTTAAAATAATTTTTGATATTGTAAATTATTTTAGCAAAGAATTAAAAAAAATTAAATTTGAAAAAAATATGTTAAGTTTTAGTGACTTAGAAAATTTATGTTTAGAATTACTTGTAAATGAAAATTTACAAAAAAGTTATATATCACACGAAATTTCTAGTTATTATAACGAAATAATGATCGACGAATATCAAGACATAAACGAGATTCAAGATAATATTTTTAAATTTATTAGTCGCGATGAGAAAAATATTTTTATGGTTGGTGATGTTAATCAAAGTATTTATGGATTCAGGCAATCTAAACCAGAAATTTTCTTAGATAAAAAAAACAAATATAAAATTTATAATAATAATTTTGAACAATTTTCTAAAATAAATTTAAGTAAAAATTTCAGGAGTAATAAAAACATAATAAATTCTATAAATTTTATTTTTGAAAATTTAATGTCAAAACA
>CAYYWE010000067.1:0-4462 GCA_964475315.1 uncultured Eubacteriales bacterium | reverse complement strand
AATTATGTACCGAACTGTACCTACAAGCATATTTTTAGGTGCAATTTGTTGATTCAAAACTATCTAAATTGATTTAAGACTAACTAAAGCTTAATCAAATTTTAGGTAACAAATCTGCATAAAAATTATAAAAATGTTCACTAAAATATAAAAAGACAATGAATTTAATCTATATTGATACAAAAGAAAAAGATAATTATTAATGATATATAAGATAAATTTAGACTTTGTTATAAAAATTTTAACCAAATTCACTCAAAATGCTTGATTTTATGGGTAAAATGTGTTAATGCGGTTAAAAATTAGGAGAAAATTATGGCGTCTATAATAGATAACAAAAACAAAACAATGCTAGAATCTTTAAAAAATTCTTTAAAACAAGTCGAAAGTGTAGTGAAGTGAATCTCCTAAGTTGTCTAACTTTTAGGGCTCACTTCAGTAAATTATTTGTTTGGCTTGCTTCTAAACATATCTGAGAGTGAGATAAGAACCACTTTTGTTGATTTCTTCTATATGCCTACGGACCAACAATATCACAGGACAACTAAAGCCCCATTTTAACCCACCAAAACACCCAATTTCTCCACTTAACATCATCCAAATCCGCCTAAAACTGAACCTCAAGTGTTGTCAAATTAAAATATTTATTTTTTTTCCAAACAATTTTTAGTATCGAGTATTTAAATTTAAAGATTTTATGTTATAATATATCAAACTGTAAAAAGGGGGGGGATATGCTTCAAGAAATAAAGAAATTTGTAAACGAGTATTCTCAAGGATTGTTTCTTTTGGATTCGCCAACTGGATTTGGGAAAACAACTGCTGTTATAAATTATTTAGAAGAATTTATTCGTGGCAAAATTAGTTCAGATAAGAAAAGAATCTTCTTTATGACCAATTTAAAAATAAATCTTCCTTGGAATGATTTAAGATTAAGGATTGGTGATGATCTTTTTTATGAGAATTGTTTGGTACTAGAATCATTTTCGGATACTGTGATTAGACAATGGGGAAAAGTTGGAGATATCGATCTTAAATTAATAAAATATTCTGATGAATATATTGCATTAAATGATGATGTTGATTTATTAAGATCGATTTCACAAGAGTTGAAAAACCCTGATATAAGTGTGGAAGATAGAAAAAGGAAAAATACTCTTAAAAGAAATTTAGAATCAAAGATACAAGATAAGTCAGAACCTCAATTTAGAGAATTAATTAAAAAAAATTATTTTTACGGCAGGTCTATTGTTGAAAAAAATAAATTTATTAGAGAACATCCATGGTTTAGCAAACTATATCCATCTAGTATAATGGAAAAATTCAAGGTTGTATTTTTAACAACTGCTAAGTTTTTTAATCCAATAGATACCTTTCATAGAATGCCGTTTTTTCTTGCTGATGATGGACTATTAGCTAATTCAATTGTCTTTATTGACGAATTTGATGCAACAAAAGACACTGTTTTATCAAATATTATTGAACAAGATTTAAAAGTTCAAATTGATTTAGTAAAATTATTTCTCAATATATATTATTCTATTGATAATTTAAGTTTGCCTAAAAAAATGTTGAAGGTGTCTAATTATTTACAAAAATGTATAGATGAAGGAAAAGATTACAAAACACCTGAATTGTTAGTTGATGGAATTAAATCCGAATTTAAACAAAAGTATGACTTATATAAATTTTCATTATCAATAAAAAGTGAAGAATTGGATAAATCAAAAACATTTTTATTTTATGATGGGAAACCTTTTACCATTGTTAGAGATAATTCCAGAAAAAATATATTTGCAAAAGAAGATACTACTACAAATCATATAAAGCTTTATTCCGAAAGTTCGAAATTTGGAAATGGAACTCAATTAAAGACCATAATAGGAGATTTAAATTACTCAATCAATTATTTTATAAGAGGATTAGTTTACTTGGCAGATAATTTTAAAAATGTTAAGAATCAATATTTAGAAAAGAATGATCCTCAATATACAATAGAAGAATCAATTATGTCAATGTTATCAGTTCTAAATATTTCGGATGAGTTCTCTTCAACTATTTTTCAAAGGGCAATAGAGTTTTATGAAGGTAAAAATTTGGAATACAAGATAGAATTAGATGAAGACTCATTTATGAGAAAAGGATTCAACTTTACAGAGATTGAAGATGATAGATACCACGATTTGCAATCTAAGTTTCATGCTTTTTATTTTCATACAACACCAGAAGATATCCTAATAAGAATGTGCAATAAAGCAAACATTGTTGGGGTTTCTGCTACAGCTTCTTTGGAAACAGTGGTTGGAAATTATGATATAAAATATTTAAAGAAAATTTTGTTAGATAAATATTACTCATTAAGCCATGAAGGCAGGACCAGAATTCATAACCAATTCTACAAGCAATTAGAAATATATGACAAAGAAAAGATTAAGATTAATGCATTCGCTATTGATGATTTAAATGAAAACTCTTATGAAGAAAAAATATTATACATTATTAACAATTGTCTAGGACTAAAAGATGAAACCAAAGTCGAGCTGATAGAAAACTATAATAAATATATTACCGAAGAAAAAGATCATACAAGCGTTGAAACTAAAAAATATTATCAATTTATAAAATTTAAAATTGCATTTTGTTATAAATACTTTATTTGCGATGAGACAATAAAATCATTCTTATGCTTTAACAACTTTACTATAAAATCCAATTCTAGTATAAGGGAAAAAGAATTAAAAGATTTATTTAAAATAATTGCTTCAGATAATGGCAAAGAATATGTTAAATATACAAGTATATCGGCTGATAATTTTTTGCAAGAATTTGATTCAGCAAAGAAAAAATTAAGTAAAGGACAAAAAATTTTTTGGATAAGCACATATAAAACAATCGGATCGGGAAAAAATATTCAATATGAAATACCTGAAAGTATTGTTGATAATGTGATTTTTGATGGCAATAAAGATAGAAGAGATAAGGATTTTGATGCTATTTATTTATGTACACCAACAAATCTAATTCAAAACTTAAATTTTGATTCAGACTCAAAGTATGAAGATTTTGCAAAATATTTATTTCAACAAGAGTACTTGCGTCAAAACGACAACCTGTCATATCAAGCAATGAAACAAAACATTATTCGTGGTTTCAAAAAAATATTTTATAATGTTGAAGACATTTATTATCCTAATAATGGCGATATGTTAATTCATAGTGCGCAAATTATAATACAAGCTCTAGGAAGAATATGTAGATGTAGAAATAAGAATAAAGTTGTCCACATATTATCAGATGTAGAAGTTATAGATAGACTTCAAAGAATAAAAGCTATTTTTGATAATGGAATTTATAATAAAGAATTTACAACTTTAATAAATACACAGATAACAAAACCACAAATAACATTATCGGATTTTTCAAAACAAAATAAAACTGCATCTAACACTATCAAATTTAAATCATGGACGGTTAGACAAAGCAAAGAAAGTGTCAGAGAGTGGCAAGATATAAGAGATTATGTGCTAAAAAATCCAACAGCCAATTTTGTTAGAGAAGATTTGAAAAAATATTATTTTGAATTTTCAGAGGAACATTCAGGTTATTCATATCATTTAGACAAGAATAAAGATTTCGATAGTTTAAACTATATAAATAAGTTTGATAAAAATCAAGTTTCAGATGGCGATTGTTGTTTGGCTACAATATTAGACATTCCAGAAGTTTATAATGAATTTATAAAAAACAATTATGTAACCAAATTTAAAAAAGGCAGATTTATAATGACACCAGCTCTATACAAGCAAGTGTATCTAGGAGCGTTGGGGGAAGTCGCTGGAAAGGTCATTATTGAACAACAAATAGGTTATCCTATTGAGGAAATTTCTGATTGTTCTCTATATGAATTGTTTGATTATAAAATAGGAAATGTATATTTCGACTTTAAACATTGGGATAATTTTATAATAGACCATGATTACTATTGTAATAAAATTCAAAGAAAATTAAATCGAGTTAAAGGTGAAAAGTGTTTTATTATAAATTTAACAACACACAAAAACACTGAGTACAAGTGTCAAAACATTGATAATGCGATTTTTGTTGTACCTTTTCTAATAGATCCCAATACGGCAGAAATCAGTCAAGATAATATTGATTTTATATTGGATAATATCTAAAACTAGCAAAAATTATATTTGTTAGTTTTACTTTTGCGAATTTTATGCTAGCTTTTATGTTTGGATATACATACTTGAGCCTACAAAAAGCCTAATTACAAAATGTTTACAACCATTTAAACTCTCGGCTATGTCCCATATATTAGTGCATATTATTGTATAAGCATATATTTTTCAGAAATTTTATGAAAATCATATCAATTTCAAGCTTTTTATGTTATACTTAATCTGTAAAAGTGTATTCCAAAGGAGAAATTTATGAATAATAGTAAAGGTGTAGTCTA
>CAYYWE010000066.1:0-4475 GCA_964475315.1 uncultured Eubacteriales bacterium | reverse complement strand
GGCAAAAAACAGTTAGGTAAAATAGTAGACGCATGTATTAAAATTCATGGAACCCAAAAAACTTCTAGAATATTAGATGAAATTAAATCTCTTGGATTTAAATATTCGACTAAAGGGGCTATTACAGTCGCTGTTGGAGATGCTGTTATACCTCCAGCAAAAAAAGAAATAGTCTCACAAGCGGAAAAAGATATAGATAATATTTTGAGACAATATAAGCGTGGATTGTTTTCTAATCAGGAAAGAAGAGCGCATACTTTAAAGATTTGGGAACGTGCAACAGAAGATGTATCTAGAGCGCTCCAAAATAATTTAGATAAATTTAATCCTATGTATATGATGGCAGACTCTGGGGCTCGTGGTTCTATGAGTCAAATTAGACAGCTAGCGGGGATGAGAGGTCTTATTGCTAATACTTCAGGTGCTACTATTGAAATTCCTATTAGAGCAAATTACAGAGAAGGTCTAAATGTTTTAGAATATTTTATTTCCTCGCGTGGTGCTCGTAAGGGATCTACAGATACAGCTTTGAGAACAGCAGACTCTGGATACTTAACAAGAAGACTAGTAGACGTCTCACAAGATTTAATTATTCGTGAAGATGACTGCGGCACTCAAGAGGGTATAGAAGTATTCGAAATAAAAGACGGTAATGAAGTAATAGAAAGATTCGAAGAAAGACTAATTGGAAGATATTTATGTGAAGATTTTTTGGATAAAAGAACAGGCAAAATTTTGATTTCGAAACATAAGTTATTGACTGATAATGACGCAAATATAATTATTTCTTCTGGTACTGAGAAGATAAAAATCAGGTCTATATTAAACTGTAAATCTCCACATGGAATATGTAAAAAATGTTACGGTGCAAATTTAGCCAACGGTTTGACGGTTGCAGTAGGGGAAGCGGTAGGAATTATAGCAGCACAGTCTATTGGTGAACCGGGTACCCAGCTTACTATGAGAACATTCCATACAGGCGGTATAGCTAGTAGTGAAGACATTACTCAAGGTTTGCCAAGAATTGAAGAGTTATTCGAAGGCCGCAAACCAAAAAGACTTGCTATTATTAGTGAAATCTCTGGTGTAGTTAAAATAGAAGAAATTAAACGAAGCAGGAACGTAATTATTTTTAATGAGAACACTGGGGAACAAAAAATTTATCTAGTTCCATACGGCTCTAGAATATGTGTAGAAGAAGGCGACAAACTCGAAGCCGGTGATATCATAACTGAAGGTTCTGTCAATCCACATGATGTTCTTGCAGTAAAAGGCCCTGAAGCAGTTGAAGCATATTTAATTAAAGAAGTTCAGAGAGTTTATCGCATGCAGGGCGTTGACATTAACGATAAACATATAGAAGTAATAGTGAGACAAATGATGAAAAAAGTTAGAGTAGAAAATCCCGGCGATACAGAATTAATTCCGGGTTCTGTGGTGGATAAATCAGATGTTTTACTAGCAAACAAAAAAATCAACTCAAGAAAAGAAGCCGGCGAACTAGAATTACAAGAAGCCACTTATACCCAAATTTTATTGGGTATCACAAAAGCTTCACTGGCTACGGAGTCTTTCTTGTCAGCAGCTTCATTTCAAGAGACTACTAAAGTTTTAACAGAAGCAGCTATTAGAGGTAAAACGGATAATTTATCAGGGCTTAAAGAAAACGTAATTATAGGAAAATTGTTGCCGGCTGGTACAGGGATTCCGTTATATAATAATATTAAGATCGTTCCGGCATCAAAAGACAAAAAAATTTTATCAAATATTCCAAAAGTTAGGAAAAATTTAGATAACGATGCCAGAATTCAAGAATTGCGTGAATTAATACGTTCTCAAAACTTGTAACATATAAAAAATAAATAAATATATATATATATAAGATAATTTATTAACAAAAAAATTTCTTTTCTGGAGTGAGTCTTATACCCACCTATATAAAATATTCATTTTATATAGGTGGGTAGATTGGGTCTTCTATGAATAATAATATTTATAATACTAATAAAAATAATCTAAAAATTTATACTCTTGTACATAATTCTGTTTTCTCAGTGATATCTTTGATTCTCGCTTTTTTCGGAAATATTACATTATTTCCAATATTTCCGTTTTTAAAACTAGACTTTTCGGAGTTTCCGATATATTTAGCTACTTTAATATACGGAATCCCATCAGGAATCAGCATATTATTTATGGTTTCTATTATACGCATGCTGTTATTTAGTACATCTGGAATAATAGGCTTTATAATTCGTTCATGCGCTGTAATTAGTGTGATATTTTTAGGATTGTCTAAAAAATCAAAAAATAAAGTTTTAAAATTTCTCATAATTATAATGGGTTTTATCATAAATATAATTATCAAGCTTTCGTTAAATTATTTTTGTTGGATAAATTTTTGTTCTATTTCACAAGAAATATTAAATTCTCTTTTATTTACAATTATATTACCGTATAATATAACAAAATTAAGTCTGTGTATAATAATGGCTTTTTACACAAAAAATAAACTTAAAAATATATTAAATATATAAGTTTTGTATAATAATTAATTAGGAAGCAAAAATTATGAGTAAAATTAAAATTTCACCGTCTTTATTGGCCTGTGATTTTTCAAAAATGGGTCTAGAAGTAACAAAAATTTCCAATTTTGATATAGACATGGTTCATATGGATATCATGGATGGACATTTTGTTCCAAATATTTCTTTCGGTGCACCTATTGTTAAATCTTTGCGAAATCTTACAAATTTAATTTTTGACGTACATCTTATGATTTCAGATCCATATAAATATATTTTAGATTTCGTGAATTCAGGCGCTGACATAATTACTTTTCATTTAGAATCAAATAATAATTATAATTATATTATAAATACAATAAATAAAATTAAAAATTGTAGCAAAAAAGTTGGTTTAGCAATTAAACCCAACACTAGTTATGAAGCTCTTATTCCATATTTACGACATTTGGATCTAGTGTTAATTATGACTGTCGAACCTGGTTTTGGCGGGCAAAAATTTATGCCTGAACAGTTAAACAAAGTCAAATTATTAAAAAATTATTTAAATAAAAATAATTTTAATAATATACAAATACAAATTGATGGTGGCGTTAATACAAAAACTATAAAAATTATAAAAAACTATCCTGTTGACATTTGCGTTTCCGGGACTTGTATTTTTAAGTCTAATAATATATCCGAGACTATTAAAAAATTAAAACTATAATAAAAAATAATAAGATAATAAAAAAGAAAGTGACAAGTATGAAATCTAAAAAAAATTATTGTATTTCCGTTATTGTAGTGTCAAGTATAATATTTTTTTTGTTGAATCATTTATTATTTTTACAGTCCCCGTCTCCTCACAAAAATCGAGAAAATTTGGATAATTTTAGTAATATAAGTAATATTAGAGCAGTCTGGGTGCCATACATAGATCTTAACATTAATTCCGATGTAGATACTGAACAAAAATTTAAAGAAAAATTTGATGATATTATAAAAAAAGCCAAAGAATTTAACATAAATGTTATTGTCGCTCATGTTAGATCTCATGGTGATTCATATTATAAATCAAAAATATTCCCATGGACACACTTTCTAACCGGTATTCAAGGACAAGACCCAGGCTTTGATCCGCTAGAATATATGGTTCAGAAAACTCATGAGAACAATATGAAATTTCACGCTTGGATTAACCCATTACGTGTCAAATCCGAAACAATTCCTAATGTACTCTCTCCTAGTAATCAGTTTTATAAATTTGATAAAAATTATTTTTTGTATCACACAGATGGCATCTCTTTTAATCCTGCATATCAAGAAATTCGTGATTTAATTACAGAAAATGTAACAGAAATTATTCAAAACTACTCAATAGATGCTATACACTTTGACGATTATTTTTATCCGGAAATCAAGAATTTAACTTCACCAGATCAAGCTTATGTTAATAATAAATTAAATAATAATCTAGACGAAATTACGTTTAGACAAAATAATATTTCAGCCCTAATAGAACAAGTATATAAAAAAATCAAAATGTTAAATCCTGATATAGAATTTGGCGTTTCCCCACCTGGAAATTTAAAAAAATGTAAAGAAGTCGGCATAGATTTAAAATATTGGTGCGACAAAAAAATTGTAGACTACCTTTGCCCCCAAATTTATTGGAGTCTAAATTTTAAAAGAGCTCCCTTTGAAAATATAGCTAAAATCTGGCGAGAAACTATAAATAACAAACAAATTAAATTATACTCTGGTATAGCACTTTATAAAATTCATACAGATCTTGACAATGGTACTTGGCTAGATAACAACAATATTTTAATACAAGAAATAAATATATCAAATAAATTAAATTACGATGGTATATTTTTGTACTCGTACAAACAAATATGTAATAATAATAATTACGAAGAAATAAATATATTAAAAAATTTTATGTCTAAATTACCTAATTAATTC
>CAYYWE010000065.1:0-4475 GCA_964475315.1 uncultured Eubacteriales bacterium | reverse complement strand
TTGAATGGCATTCAAGAGGTCAGCGGTTCGATCCCGCTTATCTCCACCAAAAACATCCTGTACACATGGTAGGATAGTTTGTCATTTGTGTTCAGGTTCTTGTGTTTTATTTAAATTAATTTTTGTTTAACAATTCGAACATTTTAGTTTTGTATGCTTCCACTCCTGGTTGGTTAAATGGATCCACACCTAGTATGTGTGCAGAAATGGCACAAGATTTCTCAAAGAAATATACTAAGTACCCGAAATTGTATTCGTTAATTTCGTCAAGTTCCAGATTAATAATTGGCGTATCAGAATTATAATGTGCATACATAGTAGCCTGTAAAATTTTATTATTTATGTCCTGTATAGTATAACCAGAAATATAATTTAGATTATCTAAGTTTTGTGTATTATATGGAATTTTTATGTCACAATTTTGTCTGGAGTTTTTAAAACTAATTATAGTTTCAAAAAAATTTGGCGTACCATCTTGAACGAACTGCCCCATAGAGTGCAAATCAGTTGAATATATTAACGAGCTCGGAAAAATTCCTGACTTATTTTTGCCTTCACTTTCACCAAAAAGCTGTTTCCACCACTCGAACAAATATTTTAATCTGGGCTCAAAACTAGAAATTATTTCTATATTTTTATGTTTGTTATATAAAATATTTCTAATTACTGAATATTTATAGCAAATATTGTTATTTATATTTAGCTTTGAGAAATCTTTACGAGCTTGTCGTGCACCATCTAATATTAAATTAATATTAATATTCAATATACTTAATGGAACAAGACCTACGTGCGATAATATAGAATATCTTCCACCTATATTATCAGGTATTCCAAATATTTTATAATTTTCATACAAAGCTATTTTTCTTAAACATCCAAAATTTAGATCTGTTGTACAAAAAATTCTTTCACGAGCTCCCTGTTTACCGTATTTATTTTCCATAAAATTTTTAAATATTCTAAAAACAGTCATACATTCGATAGTATTGCCAGATTTTGAGATAACATTCACACATATACTTTTGTTCTCGCAAATCTTTAATATATTGTTAATATAACTTTCGCTCATATTATTTCCGACAAAAAAAATATTTGGTGTCTGTTTTTCAAGATAATTATAATTACAAGATGCAATAAACTCTACAGCTGCACGGATCCCTAGATATGAACCACCTATACCAATTATTACTAAAGTATCACAAATTTTTGATATTTTGTTGGAAAAATTTTGCACATCATATATATTTTCTTGGGTAAAATTTACTGGTAAATCAAGCCAACCACGTTTATCTGTGTAACAATAATCTTTAGAATACAATAAATCATGTGCTTGTTCTAGTTTTGAATTATAATTAATAAAATCCTGTAAATCTATAAATTTTTCTAAATATTTTGTATTTAAATTAATAATTTCGTACTCCTTGTTTAATATAAATTAATAATTATATTAAAAATATAATTACCTGAATTAAAAATCAAGTAATTATATTAATAAATATTTTACAATTATTTAATCATACTGGCAACTTCATCAGCAAAGTTATCTTCTTTTTTCTCTATACCTTGACCTTTTTCGAATCTAACAAACGACTCTATACTCAAACTGACACCCAGTTCCTTTGCAACTTGATTTGTATGTTCGGCGATATTTATACTATTGTCTTTAACAAAAATTTGTTCCAAAAGACATACTTCCTTATAATATTTGCCAATTCTGCCAGAAACTATTTTCTCAGCAATATTTTCAGGTTTGCCGTCGTTGATGATTTGCTCTTTAAGAATTTTCTTTTCATGTTCAACAACTTCAGCTGGAACATCTCTAATCCCCAAATATAACGGGTTTGCAGCGGCAACTTGCATAGATATATCTTTAGCATATTCTTTAAATAAACTATTATTAACAACAGCTCTATCAGACAGATTAAATTTTACCAAAACGCCAATTTTGCCGCCAGCATGAACATAACTTCCAACCGTGCCGTCAAACCTTTGAAATCTTCTAATTTTAATATTTTCGCCAATTGTAAGAATTTTTTCTTGTAAGATATTTTCTATGGTTTGATCTTTGTTGATTTTTGTACTTAATAATTCTTCAACTGTGTTGGGATTATGTTCAATTATTGCTTTACCACATAACTCTACAAACTCCTGGAAATCCGAGTTTTTCGCAACAAAATCAGTTTCAGAGTTGACCTCAATTGCGACGCCAGTGCTCATATTGTTATTAGTGTAAGCCATAGCAAGACCTTCAGCAGCGACTCTCGAAGACTTTTTAGTAGCAGCTGCGAGACCTTTTTCCCTCAAAAAATCAATAGCCGCATTCATATCACCATTGGAAGCGCTCAACGCTTTTTTACAGTCCATCATGCCACAACCGGTCTTTTCTCTAAGATTTTTTACGTCTTGAGCAGTAAAACTCATAAAATCTTCCTCCAAATTTAATATAAATTATACGTATTATACAAAAATATATTTTTTGTAATTTAATTATCAATTAATTTCAGAATGATTTAAAATTTCTTGTGCTAGCTCCTGTTTTGTTTCTTGTGACAGTATTGCCGCTAAACTGTCTGATTCCGGCGCTATTCCAGATGTAACCACTTCGCCTTCACGACCTTCTATAACTGCATCGGCCATCGCAGCACACATCAATTTTACAGCACGTATAGCATCATCATTTCCAGGAATTGGATAATCTATTTGGTCCGGATCACAATTTGTGTCAACAACAGAAATAATTGGAATGTCAAGCTTTCTGGCTTCCGCTACCGCAATTCTTTCTTTCTTTGGGTCAATTATGAATAGCGCACCCGGAAGTTCTTTCATATCTTTAACTCCGCCCAAGAATTTCTCGAGTTTTTCAATTTCGTTTACTAATTTTGCGACTTCCTTTTTGGGTAATAAATTAAAAGTACCATCATTCTCCATTTCTTTTAGCTGATACAATCTTGAAACTCTTCTGCGAATTGTAGAAAAGTTAGTCAACATACCGCCTAACCATCTTGCGTTAACAAAACATGAACCTGACCTTAACGCTTCTTCTTTAATAGTTCCAGAAGCTTGCTTTTTTGTTCCGACAAACAAAACAGTCTTACCTTCCTCAGAAAGTTGCTTAACATAATTATAAGCCGTATCTAACATTCTGACAGACTTTTGCAAGTCAATAATATGAATTCCATTTCTTTGGGTATAAATATACGGAGCCATTTTCGGGTTCCATCTGCGTGTTTGGTGTCCAAAGTGAACACCTGCTTCCAAAAGCTGTTTCATTGATACTACTGACATTAAAATTTCCTCCCTGGTTTTTTCCTCCACTAGTATTATTAAAATTTACTTAAAAATAAATCTCAACCGTCGAGCAACAAATTTGCTAGTGTGTGTAATTTTTAATTTTCATACTCGAATAAAAATATTATACTACACTATAAAAATAATTGCAACAATTATTTTTTTAAAATTTATTTAAATTAACCAAACATGGTGTATTTTTAGTGTTTTTCCAAAACTCGTAACTTAGTTTATCTGTATGTTTTTCTTCTATAGCTTTCATTAACAACTCATATTCGTCATTTAAACCAAAAATTTTCAGACTAATCAACACCCTTGTCAACCTTAATCCATTATGATTACCATTCATAAACGGTGTTCCATCATCACTTGCAACTAGTTTCGTTATTTTATTATTTTCTTCATTAACAACAACCTCAAATCTCCAAAATTTTAACATGCGTATCAAATTTAAGTTCAAATTTTCTTGTGTTTTAATACATATTTCTTTATTAGATAAAACTTTCTTCCATTTTTCTATATTTTTGTTTAAATACAAATCACTATTAGCATAGCTAGACTTCTCAAAATTAGGGAATACAACCTGGACATAATCATGAAAATTTTCTAAATCACTATCATTAGCGTGTCTAAAATCTTCACAAGAATTAAACCTAAAACTTTTATCATCTATTTTTTCTCCGGACAAAAATTTCACCCAGTTTTCTTCTTTTTTTAAATCATTAGCATTATTTTTAAAATCTAAATTAAATTTTATATCATTTTTATTTACGTTGGTCTTGAACTCTGTGATACTTTTTCTGTTGTCTTTATTTTTTATTTTGCAAACAACAATGCCTATTATAATTAAACCAGTTAATTCTAAAACAATATTTGTAATACGTGAATTACCATTTTCTTTTATACTTTCTTGTTTATTTTCTTCACATTTTTTTGTACCATTTACGTTTATATTTGAAAACGATACAGAAATTACACAAAAAACAGTTATTAATTTTTTAATATACTTACACATGAATTTTTCACATTCCCTGGATTAAATTTTTTTATTATATCATATTATAACAATTTTTTAAAATAAATACTATACCTATCTCGAAATAAAAAAATAATCTTTTTTTAATTTAAATAGACCTCCTGCGAAATCAAGACAAGAGCTCATAATTGCAAATGGCAGAAACTAA
>CAYYWE010000064.1:0-4479 GCA_964475315.1 uncultured Eubacteriales bacterium | reverse complement strand
AGTATTAACAATATAAAAAAATAATATATTTATAATATGTTTATGTTGTTATCTTTACATGGTCAAAATAAAGACGCGCTTTCCAAACTAAATTTTAACAATTGGGAATATGATATAATATTACCTGGATATAAATTTAATATGACTGACATATCGGCGGCACTAGGCATTTCTCAACTTAAGAGATATAGTCAGATTTTAACAAAAAGAAGAGAAATTGTTGATTTTTATAACAAAAATTTAAACAAATCTGTATTTTCAAAAATTAATCACATATCTAGTAATAATTTATCAAGCTGTCATTTGTATCCTGTTAGAATTTTAGGAAAAACAGAAGAAGAACGAAATAAAATTATAGCAAAGTTATACCAAGCTGGAATAAATTCAAATGTTCATTATAAACCTTTACCAATGTTAAGCGCGTATAAAAAATTGGGATTTAAGATTTCATCGTTTCCTAATTCTTATAATATGTACCAAAATGAAATTACTTTACCACTACATACATTATTAACATTAAATGAAGTGAATTATATCACAAAAACTCTTAAAAATTTAGTATAATTATTACAAAATATTTGGATTTTTTAACAGGAGACTTTAAAATGAATGTGAATTTAAACAAAAAAATGAATTTTAGAAAATACTTTTTAGACACAAAATTATTTAGAATAATATACATAATTTTAACTGCGTTTGAGATGCTTGCTTTTGTAGATATTATTTCGCTTGTTTTAAAATCTACAGTTTTAATTTGGGGATTTTTAATATTAGTTCATAATTTTTTAATAGAAAAACTAGCTTTTAAAGTAAAATATAAATATTTATTATGGCTTTTTTTGATTTTAATGATAATTACGTCAATAATTCATATAACAATATGGTTCATACCAAATATAGTGATAACGTATTTCACTGCGGTATGTTTTTTTATGTTTTATGGTATATACACACATAGAACTCAGGAACAAATTGAACAAGAAATGATATTTATACTTAAATTTCTTATGTATTTTTCACTAATTTCTGGATCCATTTCGTTGGTAATAATTTGGTTTAAACCAGAAATATGTTTGTTTAAGCCAGAAGACTGTATTTGGAATTATTATAATTTAGGAATATTTAAAAACAGATTAACTGGGATTTATGTTAATCCTAATATGTTGGCGTGCGCAATGATAATAGGTATAGTTTCTTGTGACATTTTGTGTGATTCTTATATATGTCAAAAGCTACAAAAAAAAATAAACAAATATGTTATTTTTATATGTTTAGTTGTAAATTTTATGTGTTTATTTTTGTCTGACTCAAATGCTTCTTTTGTTTTTATGATAATTTATTGTACTGTGAGAGTATTTTGTAATATGTTTTTTAAAAATAATACATATTATTTTTCTAAATTAATTAAAAGTATATTAATTACATTTGGGTTTTCTGTATTAATTACGTCAGGTTCATTTGCTTTGAGGGAAACTTGCCAAAATTTTATTAGCAACATTATGACGGATATTTACAGACATGAAGATATGTTTAAAAGAAAATTTGAACCCAAAGAAAACAATATTATTGATATAATTAATAATAAAAGTATACAAAAAGAACAAAAAGATCAGGAGAGTTTTCCAGAAAATGTCACAGAAGTGTTCAATGAAGTTATAACAGAAACTTTACCAGATATGCATATTGGACGTGAAAATTATGAGGTTAGCAGTGGAAGAATAAATTTGTTCAGACAAGGAATTGAAATTTTTAAACACAATCCTTGGTTTGGAATTGGGCGTGCAAATCTGGGATTATATGGAAAAAAGTATCTCAAAAATGGTTTATCTCATTCTGATTTACATAACGCTTATTTGACGATTTTAGTTTCTTATGGTATAATAGGGTTCGTGATTTTTGCTATATTTTCGTTCTTAGTTGCGCTAGATATATGTAAATATTTATTTGAATGTGTTAATTTGCACTATTTTAATATGTTTTGTAAATTATTTTCATTACTTGTGGCATATTGTGCATATTGTATGTTCGAAAAAGCCATATTGTTCGATATGACTTTTATGGTAGGAATTTTTTGGGTCATGTTAGGGTATACTGTTTCTTATGTATATAATATTAAATTAATAAAATTTGAAAAGAAGTGAAGATAAATTAACACAATAAATATAGGTTGCCATCTTTCGTCTTCCAAGGGATTTGCTGCAATGGCTAAGGATGCGATATCAATTGGTGCAAATACTTTCCAATACTTTACAAGGAATCCCAGAGGTGTAAACACAAAAAACATAAAATCGGAAGATTTAAAAGAATTTTTGGATGTTTCTAATAAAAATAATTTTGTAAGTATCGTAGCACATGCGCCGTATACTATAAATTTGTGTTCTTCTACTGAAAAAATCAGGAAACACTCTCAAAAAATGTTAAGAGAAGATATAATTAAAATTAATAGTATACATAATATTTACTATAATTTTCATCCCGGTAGCCATACTGGACAGGGTGTCAATGTTGGCGTCAGACAAATTTCTGAAAGTTTGAATAATATTATAACAGAAAATCAAAATATAATTTTGTTATTAGAAACAATGGCTGGTAAAGGAAGTGAAATTGGTCGAAATTTTAGTGAACTTGCTGAAATTATAAATCAAGTTTATATTAAAGAAAAACTAGGAGTATGTTTAGACACTTGTCATGTATATGATTCAGGTTATGATATTGTTAATAATTTAGAAGGCGTTTTGGACGAATTTGATAAAATTATAGGAATTTCTAAGCTTAAAGTTGTACATTTAAACGATAGCAAAAATGTTTGTGGTAGTAAAAAAGATCGTCATGAAAAGGTAGGTTTTGGTAAAATAGGGCTTGAAAGTATACTAAAAATTGTACAGAACAGGTATCTTAAAAACTTAATATTTATTTTGGAAACACCCCAAGAAAACTTAGATGGTTATAAACATGAAATAAAAATTATTAGAGAAAATTTAAAATAATATAATATATTGAATTAAAGAGTTGTTAAAAATGAATAACCCAACATCAAAATCGAATTTTGAAGAACAAAAAAAATATAAAGGCGAAAAATTGAGTGAAGCTGTAATAGCTTCGCTGGTTTCTTGTTTGGAGAAACTAAAATCTAAAGACATTAAAGAAATTATTTTGAATTTGGTTCCAAAAATATCAAATTTAGACAAGTTTGTAGTAAATAAAATTAAAAATCAGTTAGCAAAACACATAATAATTGAATTAAATAATAAAAAATTAGGTAAAATTGGTGTACAATACAGATATGATGGTGTACAAATTGAACCTGTTGACGGATTTTTAAGTTTATTTGTTAAAAAAATAACAATTTCAGATAAACAAATTATCAAATCTTTTGATAATATATTAAAACAAATTAAAGAAAAATATATTGTAGATAATAAGTATTTAATACAAAAAATTGACGATATAATTTTTGGTTTATCTTATGCAGAAATATACAAATTTAAGAGCTCCGAAGAAAAAACTTTGTATGATTTGGCTATGATTTTGCTGGCAAATTATTATAGTCACAAAACGGAAGTTCCAGACTGGTTTGAACAAGCCGTAAAAAACCTCAAAAAAAACGAATTTATTAAATATTGGTTAGATTTTTTAATAGAGTATATCTCGGAAATTATCGCACAGGTTAGCGAAAATTTATTTTTTGATTTTAAAATTATATTAAATTCAAAAATTCTAAGATTGTTTTTGAACAAAAAAACTAATCGAGGACAGTTTTCAAAAATATTAAAATTATTAGGTATTAATATTAAAGAAATAATTTATAAATTTGCAAAGAGCTATATAAGTCCCAGTTTTATTACAGGGATAAGTGAATTATTAGTTAATTTAATTAATTATTTTTTAAGTCAAAGTAACAATATTTTGCCAAATAATAATTTAAATTTAACTGAACCGTTTAATATTACGGTCTGTTTTGGAAAAAATCCACTTAAAGACCGAACAATAAGATGGTTTACGAGTGATTTGTTAAAGAAATGTTATATTGAATATTCGGAAAGTAAAAAATTTAAAAATTCGAAAAAAATCAATTCTAAATTAAAAAAAGTTAAAAAAACTACGTCTACACTAAATTTTGGTTTGGTTTCTGGATATAAAATTATAAATCTTATTCAACATTCTGTTGTTTTAGAAAATCTAGATAGTAACAAGATTTATTATAGAATATGCTGTGATAATAATGATTTTAAAAGTAAAATTTATGAACTAAATATAAAAAATACCAGTGATAATTTTGAGTTTACGATTTTTACAGATTCACAAGGCATGGTGAAACAGGATTATGATATTTTTTTAGATTTATTAAAAAACAGTTTAAAAAATAAAAAAACCGATTTTATTGTTCATTTGGGAGACTTTGTGGATGATGGTAGCAATGAAGAATACTGGACTTGGGTTTTAAATTCAAAAATTTGGAAAGAAAATGTGTGCGTACCA
>CAYYWE010000063.1:0-4554 GCA_964475315.1 uncultured Eubacteriales bacterium | reverse complement strand
CGACAGCAGAATGTTTGATGTGATTAAATTAATTTTTGACATTCTGGAAAAAAATCAAACAACTGATTCAGTGCTGCTTTGTCGTGCACACCTTGCATTAGCATTAGCAAATACCATCAAAGGAGATATTAAAACTTCTATAAAAATACTTGATGATATTCTCAAAGAATATTCACTTGACAGTATGGATTCATTTATAGTTTCCAGATGGAATTTTATTGATATACTGAATAAATTCATTATAAAGGATTACAATAGTTTATATACTGAATTGTTTAATGTTGTGGCATATGCAAATAATGCCAACGATAATTTTACAAAAAATATTCTAAAAACGCTTTTAGCAAAAATGTTTAAAGATAAAAATGAAAATAAAAAGGCTCTGGAAATATTAGAAGAGCAGGTAGCATATTTTGCCAAGGAAAAAATTGCAACCGGTGTATTATTATCCTGGTACTTAATAGCTGAAATCAGGCTGATAACAAATGGTACTCAGTTTGCCCTGGACATTGCTACAAAAGCTCTTGATATTGCACAGGGACCAAGTATTAATAATTATTATTTTATTGCTCTTTATAATAAACTGATTGGTGAAATTTATATGGCAAAGCAGGATTTTGAATCTGCCAAAGTTTATATAGAAAAATCCATTTTTATAGCCAAACAATTCAATTTAGAAGCCGTTTTAGTAAAATGCTATATTCTATATGCAAAACTGTTTCAAGAACTTGCGCTGCCAAAATCAACATTACGGCCTAATTATATTAAGCAGGCTCTTAAAATGTTTCAGCTGGCTAAAAATGTCAGTATCGTGGACGATCACACCTATCTTCAAAAATTAATAAAAGACGAACTATCTATACTAACTTCATTTTGCAAGCTTAATGGAATAATTCTAAAGAAAAACGCTAAGTAGAGTATTCTTCCGGGTTTCCGGAATATTCGGCAATTACACCTTCCTCAGGAGTTTCTTCCGGCAGTACTTCGTAATTTTGTATTGATTCTTTATAAGCAAGAGCTCTTTTATTCAGTTCATCCATGGCCATAGGACCTGTCAAAACTTCCAACACCTCTCCATCAGCATCATAAATCTTTAAACGTGGTATTTCTACACCGGATGGAGTTTTAAACCCCATTAGAGAGATTTTGCCATATTTTTTATCAGCACTTTCAAAACCATCTTTTATTTCATAATATATTTCTTTTAGGTTTTCATTATCAAGGCAAGCCAATGCAACATTATTAGAAGTTTCTCTCTGTACCCAATCTTGCACAGTTTGGGTTTCTTCCATTAACTCAATTAACTGTTCTTTTGTTGCACTTATACGCCTAAAAAGAGGATCTCCACCCCTACCAACAGCTGTAGGCCCCTTTTCACGTGGAGCACGTATTTTATAAGCAGATTCATCTATAATCTTACCACCATTTTTTTGTACACTACTACTTTGATGATTTTCAGCACCTTTCTCAATTCTAAAATTATCTTCTGCCATTGTTTTACTCCTTATACTTTGTTTTACGGCATATTTAGTCAAAAACTTTAATAAATTAAGATAAAACTTTACAAAGCTTTACAAAAGCAGTATTATTTAATTATGCTACCCAAAGAATACAGGTTAAAAAAAAGAAGCGCATTCACCGCTACATATAAGACAGGAACATCTTTTCATATTAATGGAATAACAATGTTTTGCGGTAAGAAAAAAGATAACGACTATCCGACAAAAGTTGGCTTTGTAGTAAGCAAAAAAATACACAAACGTGCAGTTAAAAGAAATCGAATTAAACGTTTAATGCGCGAGAGTTATCGACTTGCGATTAAAAAGCGTGAACTTTCAACTAAATACCTGTCTATAATTTTTGTAGCATCCGCGAAACTTTTAGAAAAAGATTTTAATTATGTTAACTCGGCTGTAAACAAACTGGCAGATAAATTGTTATGATTGATGGTATAATTACTCCTGCACTGCGTGATATAGATTACCTTGCGCCTTCTGCGCCATATCCTGCTACGCCTTCGGGAATAACAGTTCATCAAAGTACTATTTACAGATATTCTGTACCAACTAACGAACAGCCAACATTGACAATTTTAAATTATATTCCTGATTACAATGGGAATTTTATAAAACCAGGGCATTATGAACTAGCTTTATCAGGAGATAAAGAGTTTTTATATTTAATTGAATCAAAGGATTTAATTGCAGTTATACCTGTATTTAAAATAGCTGAAAACAAAAAAGAGCTTAGACGCTATTATGAAAAGACTAAAAATCTTGATAAAGAAGATAAAAAAATTATTGCCAAGAAAAAACGAAAAGAAAAGTTTCAAAAAATTATAGATGCAAAATACGCAAAAACAGGTGCCACACCACCAAAAGAATACGAACACATGGAAGCCACTATTGAATATGTAAAAGATGGTGGATATTACTTAATTATGTATGAAAAAGGTTTTATAAGAGCCTGGGGTGCAATAAAAATTAAAACGGATTAACCTTGTATTAATTGCCAAATTTTTATATAATAGTTCTAATATGACGGGGATAAAAAAAGAACGCAACACATTTTATATAACACACAGCGGTGAACTTCTAATATGGCTTATAGTCATTCTGGTCGTTGTTTCCATATCGACAGTTATATACTCTAAAAATATACAGACAGACAATGATTATACTATATTTATGAACGATGTAGACGGCTTAATTGTCGGTTCACCTGTAAGAATGATGGGGATAGAAGTCGGACATATAACAAAAATAAAGCCAACAAATGAAGAAATATATGTCAAGTTTATTATAACAGATAAAACAGTGCTGATACCTCAAGGTACAATTGCAACAGTTGAGTTTAACGGTATGGCAGGTTCCAAGTCACTAGAACTTTATTTACCGGATAAAAATACTTATATTGACAAAAATATACCAATACTAACAGTTAATCCGCCTAAACGCCTGCATGATGCAGCTGGACTATTAAACGATATGTTTGAAAAATTAGGCTCAATTATTTATACATCTTCGTCATTTAGCAAAAAACTAAAATATATTGATATACCATATGATGGAGAACAGGATATTAATAAATTTTTGAAATATGCAAATGATATGTTAGAAGATTCTACCAGAAAAGCAAACAACTTAGATCAAAAGCTGAAAAAGTATAAAAGAGGAAAGAGTAATGATGGAACAAAATAATTTAAAAATAATCACTAATCCTATTGTCAACCAGAGCTTATGCACAATGCGAAATAAAAATACAGATACAGAAGGAGTTCGTCTTGCCGCAAGAAAGTTGACAAGAATATTACTATATGAAGCCACAAAAAATCTTCCTCAAAAAGATGTTGAAGTAGAAACTCCACTCACAAAATTTAAGACAAAAACAATAAATCCCGATATAACAATAATAATATCTCCAATTTTAAGAGCAGGACTTATTTTTACAGATGAAGCAGTTGATATTCTGCCACAGGCAACAATAAGACACATAGGAATGTACAGAGATGAAAAAACATTAAAACCGGTTTGGTATTACAATAAAGTTCCTATGCCAGTTGATAATCCTGAAAACTATTATGTTTACATAACAGATCCAATGCTTGCAACAGGAAATTCATTAATTGAAGCTATACGCTTGTATGTTGACAAAGGTATTCCTGAAACAAATATATGCTGTGTCTGTATGATTTCTGCTCCAGATGGAATTAAGGCTGTATTTAATCAATTCCCAGCTATAACCCTTATCGTAGCAGCTGTTGACTCGCATTTAAATGAAAGGGGCTACATTGTTCCTGGTATGGGAGATGCAGGAGATAGAATTTTTAATACTTAGAATTATTTATAATTGGAAAATACATTAATACATTTTATAAAATATATAATATTATATTATATATGAATAATGAAAACTTACTTACAACAAGAGAAAAAGAAATTTTATCTCTAATAATAGACGGAAAAAGTAATCCTGAAATCGCAGATACTTTAATCATATCAATACATACTGTGAAAGCACATATCGAAAGTATTTATCGAAAATTTGGAGTACATAATAAAGTCCAAGCCAGTATTTATGCAATTTTAAATAAAAAAATCGAATACAAGTTGTATTAAAATTTGCCGGAATAAGAGATTTCAGAAGCCTTATAGTTCATCAAATAATTTACGGCTTCCGCTGGAGAATTTGCAACATAATACAAGTTTTCGGTTTCTTTTTTAGCGAAATCATTGTCAATAATATCCTGAAAAAAATTAATAAGATTGCCGTAAAAATTGTTAGTATTGAGCAAAACTATAGGTTTCAGATTATAACCCAGCTGTTTCTGCACAATCATTTCAGAAATTTCTTCTAAAGTACCAAAACCTCCTGCAAGAGCAATAACAGCATCGGATAATTCATCCATCTTTGCTTTTCTCTCTCTCATTCCCGTAGTTAAATAAAATTCGCTGCAGTCTTCTGGATTTCCTACTCCCAAATCATACAGCCTTTGGGGCATTACTCCAATAATATTTCCACCTGCATTACCAACAGATGCAGCACAAGCATACA
>CAYYWE010000062.1:0-4591 GCA_964475315.1 uncultured Eubacteriales bacterium | reverse complement strand
TAGAACAACTAAAAACAATCAAAACGAAACCCAACAAAACAAATCTGCTGAAGTAGATGAATCCGTCAAAGAATTTGAAAACCGCATAAACCAACTTAACAAAGAAAAAGACTTGATTGAAGAAATAAAAAATTTAAAAGATGATGACGAAAATAAAAAAGGAAAAATGATTACAATTTTGAAACAAATGAAACACAGTAACGTAAAAATTGCAGCTTATAGTAAAGATCATAATACAATTTTGGAAAAACTACACCCTGCAGTTTCAATCAATGTCCGCTTTAGTTCACCAAAAGAAAGATTTAACACAGCAATTGGAAAAAATGCTGGATTTAATTACGACGATATTTTTGATAAAGCTAATTCTAATTTTGGTCATCGTTCCAATGATAAACTTGCACAAAATTCAGATAAACCGAAAAGTGGTGGTTTTTTTACACAAAGAAACCAACCAGCAAAAAAACAGAATTGAAAACAAATAACATAAACACAAGCCAGGGTATTTTACTTTGGCTCTAATTTTATGATTACAAATATCATATTTTGTTAATTTTGTAAATAATAATTTAAGAAGAAATTTTATTAAATTAAAGAGTGATTATATTTGATAAATTTGTCGGAGCAAGAATTAAATAATATTCAGAATATGGATTTGACTGAGTTCATAAATTTAAGTACGACCGTAAGTTTTTATTATTGGAACACGCCAGCTTTTCAAACTTTTGTGTCACAGAGAAGATATATAAGACTTGGCACAGTGTTACCGAACGATATAGCTATAGCTTACACCTCTGAAAATTACATGGATGATATTTTTGCAGAGTTAGGCTATGATTTTCTGAGTGTATTTCCTGAAATTTATGGCTTAACAGGCAAAGCGGCACTTGAATCTGCAGGAATTTTGCGAGTACAAGAGCGGCCGTATTTAAACTTAACTGGGCAAGGTACAGCAATTGCTTTTATAGATACTGGAATAGATTATACGAGCCCAGTGTTTAAATACGAAGATAATACGACAAAAATTAAGTACATTTGGGATCAGAGCATTAATAATTTTAATAATAATAATTTGAGTGAATTTGATGTAAATTTTGGTAGTGTATATACACAAGAAAATATTAATCAAGCACTTTTGAGCAATAATCCCAGAGATATCGTGCCGCATGTAGATACAGTTGGGCACGGAACTTTTTTAGCTTCGGTAGCTGCAGGGCGTGAGTACGGAAATTTTATCGGTGCAGCACCTGACTCAGATATAATAGTTGTAAAATTAAAGAAAGCGAGCAATTATTATAGAAAAAAATTTTTAGTTCCAAATAGTCAAGAAGAGGCCTTTGAAGCCACAGATATTATGTTAGGGATAACTTTTGCGTTAAATCAGGCTGCTAAATTACAAAAGCCCGTAGTAATATGTCTGGGATTAGGAAGCAATTTTGGTGCTCACAATGGTCAAAACCGACTCGAAAATTATATTTCTTTTATTTCAAGCACGGTTGGAGTGTCAGTTTGTACGTCAGCTGGCAACGAAAGCAACGCTAGACATCATACTGACGGATTTATTCGCAACACAGGCAATGTAGTCCCAGTAGAAATACGCGTTGGTGATAAAGCCAAATCTTTAAGTGTATATATTTGGTATAGTGATTGGGACAAAATTTCGTTTTCTATTAAGTCTCCAACTGGTGAAATTATAAACAGAATACCGTTTTTTGTGGGTGTTTATTACGAAAAAAGGCTTATTTTTGAAAAATCTCTAGTTAAAATACTATATCACCAAGACGGCAGTAGATTTGCCGTCATACAAATCGAAGATGTTGTACCAGGAATCTGGGAAATACGATTACATGGTGACGTAGTAATAGAAGGAAAATTTCATGCATGGTTACCTATGACTGGATTTATCAGTTCAGATATAGAATTTGTCTCGCCGACGCCAAATTATACTATTGTGGTACCATCTACATCTTTGGGAGCAACTGTTTCAGGCGCGTACAACGACCGTGAAAAAAGTTTATATATAAATAGCTCTTGGGGGCCAACAGAAAGCTCTAAAATCGCACCAGATTTTGTAGCACCAGGTATAAGCGTATCAGGATATTACCCATATGGAATCGGTACCATGACCGGAACCAGTGTTTCCGCGGCGATAACCTCAGGTGCTGCTGCTTTGTTTTTGCAATGGGCTTTAGTACAAAAAAATGCCCCTGCAACAACTGGAAATAGATTAAGATCTGTGCTAATCCGTGGGTGTTCTCGTGAAGAAAACAGAGATTATCCTAATTCACAATGGGGTTTCGGAACATTAAATTTAATAGAAACCTTTAATTCACTACGTGAAGATTAATAATTTTAAAATAACACTGGACAAACAGTAATAAAACTCCTGCAAAACTAATACAAGAGCTCATAATTACAAATAGCAGAGATTAAATTGAAGAGCACAAAAAACAAAACCAGACAAAGTTAATAACAGTGAAATTTCAAGTAAAAAAGCCCAAAATGAACACGTTATTGCGTTTATTAAGCGTTTTAGAATCTTTTCTGAAAAACATCGTAATCGCAGAAAACGTTTTGCTCTTGGGTTCAGTTTGATTTCTGCTATTTTTAATTATAAACTTTTGTCTTGATTTAGCCAGGGCATCAAGTATATTATGATAGAAAATTGTATATACTATGGCTCATTTATTACATGTTTAATTATTTTACAAAAATGTTTGACAACTTGGTTTTTAGTGCTATAATAAAATTGTAAATGGTTCATAAATTTGGAGGTCTATCGGAATAATGATAAAAAAGAATAAATTTTTGACCAGTGTGGTGTTATCAAGTACTATTTTGCTTAACAGCTTTATACCGTGTTTTGCAGAAAAAAATAATAGTTTAGTGGAAAATAAGAAAATAAAAGCTTCTATTTCTACAGTCAAGACACATGATAATAGAAATGTTGAAAAAAACGATGGGAATGTGGTGTTCAAGTGGATAAAAAATCACAAGATCTTGACCGGTATTCTCGGCATAAGTGCAGTTCATGATTTCTCAAACATGATACTATGGAATGTTAACCCACAAATTCTAAAATGGCTATATAAAAAAATGGCTTTTTCCGATGTTAAACCTAACACATACACAAAAAGGCAAGAAGGAGCAATGTGGTGCGCAATAGCCTGTGTGCAAGGACTGTTGAAGCACAAAGGTGTAGAGGTTTCTCAGAAAGATATATACAAAGGTTCTTTTGGAAATATATGGTTTACACCGATTTTTGAAGCACATAGAACTAAAGGCGGTTTAAATTTTTATAGTAACATGGATGATTATTTAAATTTCCTACGTGATAAATATAACATGTCTGATGATGAAACGAAAAAGCTTGATTGGCATACAAAGGTTTTTTTAAAAGATCATAGTTTGTTCCACGATAAAGTATCGTCTTACGTTGAAAAAGCAACTCAAGACCAATATACTTATAAGGTTGAGTTTATTACTTTAGACGATAATTACAAAGAAAACTTGAAGGAATATGTCATGGAGCAAATTAAAAAAATTCTTAAAAAGCACCAAACTTTTAGTATAATTGACAGTTTTGCGTATACGGCACTGAAGCAGTTTCACTTTGTAAATGTAGTAGGGATAGATAATAGTGCTATTATACCCATTGGATGTTCGAATAAACCAATTGATAGTAGTGTTATAACCATCGAAGATCCAGCTAGTGGATATTCGTATAAAAGAACTTTGTATGGTTTTGTGGAGAATTTGCTGAGAACGATATATTCTAATGGTTGTAGTCAAAATGTGTTCTTTCGCAAAAGAGGCATTACGTATGCGTATTTAGAAAAGAAAGAAAAAAATAAATAAATATAGAGATACGATTGGTTGGTTTTATGAGTAAAAAAATTAAAAATGTATTTGTATGTTCGGAATGTGGTTTTGAATCAGCTAAATGGAATGGTATTTGCCCATCTTGCGGGCAAGGTAATACTATGCTTGAAGAGATTCGTGATTTGAGTATTTCGAAAAATACAAAAATTAATAGCCCGGTTTTCAACCAATCTAATATATCTCAAGTCTTGATGAACGACGTAAATATTAATGAGGAAACTAGATATTTTACTAATATTAAAGAGTTGGATAGGGTTTTCGGTGGTGGTATAGTCAAGGGTTCTTTAAGTTTGCTAGGTGGAACACCGGGTATAGGTAAGTCTACTTTGTTGTTACAAATATGTAAATATTTGGACAATAATTTGAAAATTTTATATGTTTCGGGTGAAGAGTCTAAAAGACAAATTAAAATGCGAGCTTCAAGATTGGGAGTAAATAATAATAATTTATTCTTAATGACTGAAACAAATATTAATTTAATAGTATCGGAAACTGAATTTACGCACCCAGATATTTTAATAATAGACTCTATACAGACTATGAACAATCCAGAGTCTTCATCTTTTCCGGGTAGTGTTTCACAAGTCAAAGAGTGTGCAAACAGTTTGTTAAAACTATCTAAGTCTCTTGATATCACTGTTATTATAATTGGCCATGTTAACAAAGACGGTGCAATTGCTGGGCCTAAAGTTTTAGAACATATGGTAGATAC
>CAYYWE010000061.1:0-4594 GCA_964475315.1 uncultured Eubacteriales bacterium | reverse complement strand
TAATCAGCAGGTCGACGGTTCGAGTCCGCTCAGTAGCTCCATTTTTTTGCAAAAAATATCTTGAAAAGTTTTAGATGTAACAAAACATAAGACAAAAAAATAGTATAGTAATGTAAATATTACAAAGGAGGAATTGCACATGTGTAATAATTTATTTGGCGGAAACAATTGTTGTTTAGTAATTGTTTTGATACTCGTAATTTTATGTTGTTGCGGAAATGGCGATGACAACAATGGTTGCGGTTGTAACAATAATGGTTGCGGTTGTGGTTGTGGCGGCTAATACACGCAGTTCTAATTATATATAATATTAAAAAAATAAGGGTAGACACACGGGAAATCACCATGTAGCTACCTCTGATGTTGTATATAAAATAACTAGCAATTAAGTTTTGTGCAAACAAACAAGTATCGCAAATCAATCAATAGACTCTTGCAAAACCAAAACAAAATCTCTCGAAAAAAAACTCTAACTTGAAACTTTATTTTTATTTAGCTTTATTCTCTGATTCGTAAATAGTCTTTTATATTTTCATATTTCATTTTGCTGTTACACCATACGTTTTTGATTTTGCAAGATGTATAATGAACAAACAAAAGAAAAAAACCTTATTTCAAAAACGCTCAATATAGTCCGCTAAGGCAAACACATTAAATTTGGAGCAGATATACGTCTGACAAAAAACTGAAGTGACACTGCGGTCACTCCAATCGTTTTTTAATCTTACAAAATAACAAAAACCTGGTGGGAGATGGTGGATTCGAACCACCGAAGCATAACGCAACAGATTTACAGTCTGCCCCCTTTGACCGCTCGGGAAATCTCCCACAATTAATAAAAAATACCAAAATATTCAATACTACATTTTACCTATTTTTCTGCACCAATACTTGTTATAATACAGTATGATAATTTGTATGTCAATATATAAATTTAACATTGTGAAAAATAACCAAAATAAAATTTAATTTAAGAAAGTTTGGTATAATTTATGGATATATTGGAAAATTTTGATTTATGGCTAAAAAAAGTTACTGATAATAAAATTTTATCTGAATTGAATAATATAAAAAACAATTATGATGAAATATATGACAGATTTTATAAAAATATTGAGTTTGGTACAGCTGGTTTGCGTGGAATTATGGGTGCTGGAACGAATCGTATGAATATTTATACTGTTCGAAAAGTTTCGCAGGGGTTTGCAAATTATATTAACAATAATTTTAATGATCCCAGTATTGTGATTTCGTACGATTCGAGACATAATTCGAAACTGTTTGCGGAGTGTACTGCTGAAGTTATGATCGGAAATGGGATTAAAACTTACATGACTACTGAACTAAGCCCGACTCCGTATTTATCTTTTTGCGTTAGGAATATGAATTGTAGCGCCGGTGTTATGATTACCGCAAGCCACAATACTTCTGAGTACAACGGCTACAAATGTTATGACTCGAGTGGTTCACAAATAACCGAAAATATGTCAGAAAAAATATACAAATATATATACAATATAAATATTTTTAAAGATGTTAAATATATTAATTTTGATAAAATTTTACAAAAAAAATTAATATTTGAGATTAAGAGTCAAAATTATACTAAATATAAAAATTTGATTTTGAATCAAGTTATAAATAAGAATAATTTTAATAATTTAAATATTATGTATACGCCGTTAAACGGTACAGGGTATAAGTTTGTATATGATATACTAAATTCATGTGAATTTAATAATATTTTTATTCCTGAAAAACAAAAAAATCCAGACGGTGATTTTACAACTTGTAAGTATCCAAATCCAGAATTTAAAGAAGCTTTTGATTTATGCATTCAAAAAGCTAATTTAATTTCGAAAACTAAGAATATAATTTGTGACATAATTATTGCTACAGATCCAGATGCTGATAGGCTAGGTGCTTGTGTATATTATAATAATAAATATATTTTGTTAACCGGAAATCAAATTGGGTTGATTTTATTTTATTATATATATATTTCGAGAAAAAATAAAAATATTTTACCCGAAAATTTTATAGTTATCAAAAGTTTTGTTAGCACAAAATTAATAAATTCGATAGCAAAACAAGAAAATTTTCAGGTTGGTGAGGTTCCTACCGGTTTTAAAAATATTTCTCAGGAAATTTTGAAACTTGAAAAAAATAATTCACTTTCAAAATTTGTTTTTAGTTTTGAAGAAAGTAACGGATATTTATGCCATACTTATGCTCGTGACAAAGATGCTGTTTCAGCAAGTTTATTGTTATGTGAAGCTGTATCATATTTTAAAAATCAAAATCTCAATTTAATTAATATATTAGAAAATTTATACAAAAAATATGGTTATTTCGGCGAGAAAACTATAAGTGTGAACATAAATTTAAACACTCCTAAAATTTCTGATATTATTTTAAGTTTAAAAAATAATTTTAAAATTGTTTCCACTAAAAATATTTACTCGAGTTTCGTTCTTGAACTTGAAAACAACCATGGTGAAATTATTGTCAGACCATCTGGTACTGAACCAAAAATCAAGATTTACGCTTTACTTAACCAGGATTCTCCAGAATTATTAAATACAAAATTACAAGAGTTTGAAAACAAAATTTATAAAATCACCAAAAGTATTTAATGTTAACAAAAAAATTAATCAAATATTTAAAATTATAATATTTTTTTTAAATATTATACCCTGAATTTTTAAAAATATCAGTACTTTTGTCTGTGCCAGAATTTCTGTAAGTTTCTTTAGTTTGGATTTCAAATTCGCGAGCAAAAATAGAGTTTTGTTTAGCTTTTAGTTTTATCTGGCTTACAAGATCTTCAAGTGAACCAGATTTAATAATCGTACTAGAGCTTTTATTTATTGATATATTAAGAAATTTGTCACATGATTTTATTATATTATTCATAAAATTTGCACATAATATTCCGCCAAAATTCGCATTTTGACTGGTTTTTGTACGACAATTCATAATTATGGGGAGCTCACGAATATTTCTTAGAAAATCATTATTTGCGAATTCTATTTCAAGTATTAGTTCAGTGAGAGCTCTGTTTTGAGAATCTGAATTAAAACTTTTCAAAGTAGAGATTAATTCTGGGATACATCCTTTGTGCCATAAATATGTATATTTGGTCAAAAATAGTTCTTCACTAGAGTTATTATTATTATTACTCACAAAAAACATCTCCTTATATATAAAAAATATGTTATTATTAATTATAAGTTTTTAATTTAACCCATTTATTAACACCATAAGTAGCCAAATCTTCATAGTCTTGAAGATCCCAAAATGGTTTTTGAAACAGCTCGTCTACAAAATATTTGCCCATTGTTTCATTACACCATGTACTTGGAGTTCCTTGAAACACGCCTGGTAAAGTTTTATTTTCGGAAATATAATCTACCATAGAACGTCTGAGTGAATTTTCTATGACTGCACCATCTGAGATATCATACGGCACGTAACCAAATTCTGGAATCACATATTTTGCTGCCAAATCGGAAGTTTTAAACCAAACCAAAAAATCCTGAGCAGCTTTTTTACCTTTTTCAGAAGATTTCGAGTTTATACAATAATATCGCGGAACGTAAACATTAATAGATTTATTTAATTTATTACTTAAATTATTATTAATATTATATTCGTCTAATGGCAATTTAATTGGAATAAAAATACATCTTTTAGCTACAAGGGTGTCAAAAACGCCAATTTTTTCATAATCATCAGTAGTACCAAGTAAAAACAAAGACTTTCCAGCAACAAATCTTTTTATAGCTTGTGTATGACTATTTTTTGTGTTACTTACAAGTTCTGAACCGCGTGAGAGTATACTGTTATCACCCGATATGTTTTTTGTTATGAGATCAAGAGCTTCAGTATACCTCATTAAAGAGCTACTCAAATTATCAGAAATCGAATCGCCAGTTATATGTGCATGAGCAGGCGTGCTAAACAGGGAAGCTAAAACCGGATTCATAAGATAAGACCCAGAATTTATTTCCTCACCACACGCAATAGAAAATATTCCAGTTAAATTTTGACTAAGTTCCCCTTTGTTTTCTACAAAATTATAATTAGTCTTGTTTAAACTGAATTCGTAAATTTCATTATTATTTATATATTTATTAAGAGAATCTATAAAAATATTAAATTCATCATAAGAACATGCTTGCAAATTACTAATAACCGTACGATATTTATCGCCACCGAACAAAGACGCGATCATTTTAGGGTCAACAATATAACCAAACCCAGTCACAGTCGCTGGTATGCCGAAACTATCAGAAGTATTTGAGCTCAATCTTAGCGTTTCTGGAATATTATTTACAACAGTTGTGAAACTCTCTTCTGTAGCATTACTAAAATCCCACATATTTTCAGTGTTTTGAAGCTCAGTCAATTCCTGCATGGTGGTTACTGGAAAAATATCAGGCGGATATTCTGATTCTAAATATTTTTTTAGATTTTCCATAGTGTTATCTTCACTTCTAGGAGTTACAGTTCTGATAATAACTCCTGTCCTGTTTGTGTATTCATCGCACATTTTTCTGAAAGCTGTACCGATATTAGTATCAGAGTTATA
>CAYYWE010000060.1:0-4892 GCA_964475315.1 uncultured Eubacteriales bacterium | reverse complement strand
TTATATTTTTATGTAATATCGAATAAATTTTTTATTTATGGTACCATATTTACAAGTATAAAAATTTACGGAGGAAGAATTTTCATGAACAAAAAATTGGTTTTATCTAAAACAGATAAAAAATTATGCGGAGTATGCGGCGGAATAGCAAACTATTTTGGTATAGACTCTTCTTTGATTCGAGTCGCTTGGATTTTAGCGTCATGTTTTTGTGGTTTCGGACTGCTTGCGTACATAGCTTGTGCATTTACGATTCCAAAAGAATAATAAAATTAATAAAATAAAATTTTAAAAATTAGAGTTGATTTATATGCTAAATAGACCGGTTTTACTAGTAATACTTGATGGTTTTGGTATAAATAGACATAATAATATTAACCAAAACGCTATTCGAAGTGCTAATACCCCTACTCTTGACAGAATTTTTAAAACTGGCCTGTATACTGAGCTCGAAGCTTCCGGAGAAAGCGTCGGCCTACCAGCTGGACAAATGGGAAATTCTGAAGTTGGACACATGAATATTGGCGCCGGAAGAATAGTCTATCAAGATTTAACATATATTAATAACTGTGTTAATAATAATACTTTTTTTACCAACAAAAATTTGTGCACCATGCTAAATTACGTGCACAATAATAATTCTAAATTACATATTATGGGCTTATTATCTGACGGTGGGATACACAGTAATATAAATCATTTGTATAGTATTTTAAAATCAACTAAAAATTATAAAATCCGAGAAATTTGTCTTCACATTTGGACAGATGGTCGAGATACACCAATAAAATCTTCGCAAAAATATATTTCAAACCTCAAAAACTTTATCACAGAAAACAGTATTAAAAACACAAAAATCCAAACTATCTCCGGAAGATTTTATTCTATGGACAGAGATAACAATTTAGATCGTACTAAACTCGCTTTTGATACCATATTTTATGCTAAAAATAAAAGTAAATTTAATAATATAACAAATATAATAAAGCATAATCACAATTTAAATACAACAGATGAATTTATAAAACCACAATCACTTGAAAATTACACTGGAATCTCACCTAATGATGGCATGATTTGTTTTAATTTTAGGGCAGATAGGACCCGTCAAATTACTAAATTATTTTTAGATAAAAATATTAAATTACTAACTATGACTGAATATGACAAAAAATTTTCATGCGACGTAATTTTTGAGCCCAGAAAAATTAACAATACTTTAGGCGAATACTTATCAAAAAGTAATTTAAAACAACTTAGAGTTGCTGAAACAGAAAAATACGCTCATGTTACTTTCTTTCTTAACGCAAGCGTAGAAAAAGCCTACCCAAATGAAGACAGAATTATAATAAGTTCACCTAAAGTCGAAACGTACGATCTGAAACCAGAAATGAGCTCTGGACAAATAACTGATACTGTAACAAATAACATAAAATCAAACAAATACGATATTATTATAGTAAACTATGCTAACCCAGATATGTTAGGACACACAGGAAACTTTAGTGCCACTGTAAAATCTATAGAAAAACTAGATATTTGTATTAAAAAATTAATAGATTGCGCCACAAAATACAACAACATAACTGTAATCACAGCCGACCACGGCAACGCAGAAGACATGCTAGATTCAAAAAATAACCCTATCACCTCTCATACATGCAATCTCGTGCCATTTGTAATATACAATTACAACAGTCTTGACTTTAATTTAAAGCCAAACGGCAAACTTTGCGACATCGCACCAACTATACTAGACCTTTTAAATCTCAGTACACCAACTGAAATGACTGGTTCTACCCTATTACGCAAAAACAACTAATCTTAACTATTGTTTGTATTCTCATTGTCATTATCGTTATCATCCCGGGTAAGAGCTTTATAAATTTTCTTTGATTTGTCTACACAAAAGTCTTTCGTGTTTCCCGCAACAGTTTTAGTCTTAGCCCATGCAATTTTAAATGCGTCAACAGCTTTCTCTTTAATTGTTCCCAAATTTACGCCGTAATTTCCAATTAACACATAATAGTGGTCCTTGTACTCATATAAGCCAGGATAATCAAATCCTATAACTTTAACTGGTTTAATTTCGTAGGTTTTTTCGCACCAAACATGGAACAACAGATCACCGTCTGCTTTTTCCTCATAACGCTCTACATCTACATCGGTAATTCCAGCTTGATCCAGTGCATGTTTAGAATAATGATCTTTGTAAGAAATATCATTACGTACAGCTGCTCCAAGCTCTCCTGTAATAGCTGACGCCACTACTGCTACACCGGACTGTAAAACCAACTCTGCCAAATCATAAGCAAGATCAACTGTACGTAACATCACAGTCCTAATTACTCCGGGCTTTCTCTCTCTACTTCTAGCAAAAGTGCTCGGAGATAATATACTACACAATCCAACTTGTGTTGCCAAAACTGCAGCCATAAATTTATTGTTTTTCATCCTGAAAATCCTCCAAAATAATTTAACTTTCCTAACTATTTGTTATTATACTACGGTAAAAACAATTTGTCAACCACAAATTTTTAAAATTATTTAAAAATATTATAATAATTTTAAAAATTAAAATATTTTACAAAACATTGACTAATATGTTTAGGCGATATAAAATAAAACTGTGTATTTTATACATATTTATTTTTGTATTATTGTAAATTATTAAAAATATAACACAAAAGGATGTGAAGAAATATGTTAAGAATGTTTTTTGCAGGGACAAGTATAAGGCCAAGAGAATGGACATACTTGCAAGACGCAACCCCATTGTATAGTGACACTAAAAATATTTTAATTAGAGAATTTGAAAATAATAAGTCATACTACTTTCCGGGTCCATTAGCAAAGCTTTCGTTGGATCAAGGAAAATATTCTATTCAAAATAATTTTGAGAGATCTGTAAAAATTTTAAAAAAAGATATAAATAAATTACTCGAAGAAGATAATAATCAAGAGATAAATATAGAAATAGCAGGGCACAGTAGAGGAGGAGTAGCCGCAGGAAGAGTTGTAAAGAAGATACAAGAAGATTACAAAAACAATCCAAATATACACATAAAATTGATTTCGTTAGATCCGGTACCAGGCCCTGGACATTATGGTGATGACGTAAATTTAGAGCTAGATAAAAAATCTGCTGATAGCAATGTTTTAATATATTCTTTGACTACCCCGGCATTACATTCTCCACAAATATTAAAAAACGTAAATACTGTTATAATCAAAAACACACACCATAACGGAGTTTTTGGAAGCAAATCATCCGGCAACAACATAGACACCATAGATAAATGTTATTTCAATTATAACCACAAAAAATATTCTTTAAGTGAACTTTACAAACTTAAAGGGCTATATTTTTGCCAAAAAAATTCTAATAATTTAACTAAAATAAACAAGGACGAAAATTTTTCAGAATATATAAATATTATTTATGAAACTTGTGATGACTCAAACAGAATCAGAGCTATTATGAATTCTATTACAGATACGTTAGATTTGAAATTAGACGATATGCTAAATAATAATACTATATACAAAACTAAATTTAATTTAATATTAAGTCAAATTAAAGATAGCTGGTTTATAACTTCAAGTTACAACAGAGCTTTAGAATTATTCCAAAATAAAAGTGAGTTTTCGAGTTTAATTAATAAAGAAGAAAATCTATACGAATATATTTTAAACTCTAGTAAAAATATTAGTGGTTTTAGTAATGAGCCACAAAAAGCTTATGATTATTTAAGGCAAGCTCAACAAAATTTAAACTTGGGAGTAAATTCAAATAATTTAATAGAAACTCTAAAAAATAAACTAAAATCAAGATATGACGTATGTTAAATTTTTAGAAAATTAGTAACATGGTGGCCTGTACTTTACTTGACAAACACAAATAATTAAAATATAATAAGTTTATATTTATGAGAATATTTATTGAATTGCCAAAAAATTACAAATCGGGGGGCACTCGTAATGAGCACAGAAAAATTGTATGAATTGTATAATAAATGCGTAGAAGCTGGATATAACGGAAGCTTAGATGAGTTTATAGATGAACTGGAAAGTATTGTTTCAAAAGAAAGTAAAAAAATTGAAGGAATAAGCGAGGAAGATATAATGAAAATATCCGGTGGGACAAATTTAGGGCAAAAAATAAGTGCAGGAGCATTATCAGCATTGGTGTTAGGAACGTCAACTGGTTTTGCTGAAACTTTAAAGTCTAACCAAAATATTAATAAAATTATTACAAATACACAAAAATCAAAAAAACAAAATGGATATTTAATTAATAAGTATGATAAAAATAAATTAATTAAAATTTTAGGAATTGGCGGTGCTGTAACCGTTGCAGTAATCTTGACTGCTATCATTGTTCATAAAATAAGAACAGCACAAAACTTTGAGAATGCTTTAAAGGTGTTTAATGAAGCTGTAGATACGTTTGGCAAAAACTATAAAAACGAAGACATTATAAAAATTTGTCTAGAATTTGAAAAACAGCTTTTGGAAGAGTTAAACAAAAGAAACGTTAACCATACTAACTGGAGACCTATTGATTTAAAGGGTAGAACAAATAAAGAAGATGTACAAGAAATTTTGAAACACATTGTTGATGGGTTAAATATTTTACAATCTGACGAACATGATGATGTAAAAATTTGTATTTCGAAGCTGAGCAAATATTTAAGCGAGAATACACCGCAACACATGGGTAATAAGCGACCAAGAAGCGATACATACAACTACAATATGACTGAAAACAGCAATGAAGAAGGAGACAACAACAACAATATGAACGCAAACGGCAATGAAGAAGGAGACAACAACGACAATATGAACGCAAACGGCAATGAAGAAGGAGACAACAACGACAATATGAACGC
>CAYYWE010000059.1:0-4917 GCA_964475315.1 uncultured Eubacteriales bacterium | reverse complement strand
GATATAATTATTCGGTTTACAGTCTGGTCCCCACAAATTTCTTGTATATTAGAGTCAAAAATAATTTCTATATTTGTTTTTTTTAATATATTATTAACAAGAAAATTTTCAGCACGAAACTTATCACGCCTATGAATTAACGTTACAGTATTACAAATATTTGACAAATATAAAGCATCTTCAAGAGCGGTATTGCCACCGCCGACAACTACTACATTTTTAGACTTAAAAAAAGCGCCATCACAAGTTGCACAATACGAAACCCCACGTCCAAGAAATTTATTTTCCCCCGGACAATTCAAAATCTTTCTTCTTAAACCATTGGCAATTATTACAGTTTTTGATTTTAGAACTTGATTATTGTCTAAATATAACATTTTTGTTTTATTTTGCAAATCTACTTTTGTTATTTTGTTAAAAACAAACTTTGCACCTAATTTTTTCACTTGCTTATAAATTTTATTTGAAAACTCCGTGCCTGATATAGACTCAAAACCTGGATAATTTTCTAATTTGTTAATTATAGCAGCTTGTCCGCCATAAATACTAGCTTCACACACTGTCACGCCGATACCAGCACGTAACGCATATACAGCAGCACACAAACCAGCAGGCCCTGCACCTATTATTACTAAGTCTAATATATTTTCCACAAAAGTTCACCTAAATAACACTATAAATTATTACTTTTTTACGTATTTAACATGCTATGTATTCTAAAAATTTCATCTATGATGGAACAAATCTTCTCTTCAGATACAAAACCTGTAGTTTGTCTAGCCAGAGCGCCATTATAAAAAAACAATAATGCAGGAATAGACATAATTCTATACTTACGTGCAATCTCAGGATTTTCATCTACGTCTATTTCTATAATTTCTAAGTTTTTGATATTTTTTTGTTTAATATTATCAATAATAGGTGACAACATTTGACATGGCCCACACCAAGTTGCATAAAAATCAACTAACACTATACCATTTTTTGAAATCACCAATTCTGAGCTTGACATAAATATCACTCTTTCTAAAAAATATCTAAATATTATTACTATTATTATTATTATTATGACCTATGAGACAATCATTTTGTAAATTTAATATACGTGTTTTTAGAATCTCACCGATAATATTTTTAGAACTTTTTTGTTTAACTAGCACATAATTTTTTGCATAACCCCTGTAGAAGCCATCAGAATCACAAGTTTCAAATAAAACTTCTAAATTATTATTTACAAAACTTTCGAGTATAATTCTAGTGTTTTTTTTAGAAATTTCAACTGCTCTTTGGACTCGTTCAGACTTTATCTCATTCGAAACATGATCAGTACAGTCTGCAGCAACAGTACCAGTCCGCTTAGAATACGGGAAAACGTGTGTTTTTAGAAAATTTACTTTTGAAATTATGTCTAAAGAATCTTGAAAATCCGCTTCTGTTTCGCCGGGAAACCCTACTATTAAATCTGTCGTAAAAACAGCATCCGGAATTTTGTTCTTTACTAAACTTATTTTATCTAAAAATTTTTCTCTAGTATACAATCTATTCATTCTTTTTAAAATTTTGTTACTGCCGCTTTGCAAAGACATGTGAAAATGTGGACAAACTTTTTCATGTTTGCTAATATTATCTATAAATTCCGAAGTAACCAGGTCAGGCTCTAAAGATCCTAATCTTACTCTTTTAACAAAATCAAAATTGCAAACCGTATTTACAACCTGAGAAATATTATTTTTGTAATCAAAATCTTTTCCATAATACATTAAATTTATTCCAGTAAGAACAATTTCTTTGTAATTATTTTTGCATAAAACCTCAATTTCAGATTTTATACTTGTAATACTTCTTGACCTGACTCTACCACGTGCATACGGAATAATACAATAAGAGCAAAATCTGTCACAACCATCCTGTATTTTGACAAAAGCCCTAATTTTATTATTAAAAACACTATCACAAACAAACAGGCTATCTTCAAAATTTTTAATTAAATTTACATTTTTAACGTCAAAAATTTTTGTGTTACTTTTAAAATATTCTTTCAAATACGCTGGAATATTATATTTTTGAGAATTCCCCAAAACTATCTGTATATCTTTGGTATTTTGGAAACCACGAACTTTGTCCGGAAAAGCCTGTGGGAAACAGCCAACTAAAACAACAACCGCACTCGGATGAATGCTTTTTATTCTATTCACAAACTGTCGCAGCTTTCTGTCACTTTCAGAAGTTACTGTACATGTATTAACTATTACTACATCTAATTTTTTGTTCTTGTCAAATATTTCTTTACAAAAATCATACCCATTGTTTATCATTGAAGAAATTATATTGTTGCTCTCACTTTGATTTGTTTTACATCCAAACGTCATTATACTAAAATTCATATTGTATCTAACAATTCCCTAAAAATTCAATTAAAAAATTGACTGTAAAATAAACCTGGTAGACGTTAACGGACTCGAACCGCTGACCCTTCGCACGTCAAGCGAATGCTCTACCAACTGAGCTAAACGTCCACTAGTTTTCAATGTATTATAAGTCCAAAATAATTACAAGTATAATTTTTAATTTTTTTAATATTTCGTGAGAATACACAAAATTTATAAATTAATTTTTTTTTTTGATTAAAAATATTTATAATTTTAAACTCTATTAGAAATAATTTTTAGTTATACACTAATTGACATACATAAATAAGTGTCATATAATCATTGGCGTTTTTGTACAAATTTTGTATACAAAAGGAGACATACTATTGGAAAATTTTGATTTTTTGCTTTCAAAAATTAGTGATTATGTTTATGTTTATGTTTTGATTGAAATGCTCGTGGTTTGTGGGTTATATTTTAGTTTTAAGACTAAATTCGCCCAAATAAGATTATTTCCTGATGCTATAAAATTAGTTTCTGAGAAATCTGGTGAGAAAAAAACCTCACCTTTTCAGGCTCTTATGGTTTGTACGGCGTCGAAAGTTGGTACTGCAAATATCGCTGGAGTTGCGACCGCAATCGCAATTGGTGGCCCTGGTTCGATGTTCTGGATGTGGGTGATGGCGGTTATAGGCTCGGCATCATCAATGGCAGAGGCAACTTTGGCACAAATGTACAAAACCAAAAATCTTGAAAACAACAGGTTTATAGGCGGCCCAGCGTATTATATACATAAAGCTTTAAATTTAAAATATTTAGGTAAAGTATTTTCGTGTTTATTCTTGTTTTGTTTTTTGTTCGGATTTAATTCCCTTCAGGCTCACAATATGTCGTCATCTTTAAAGTATTATATTAACAATTATGAAAACACAGTTTGGCCATGTATAATAGGAGTAATTTTTGCGTTGTTAATCTCGTGCGTAATTTTTGGTGGAATTAAACGAATAGGTTTTATTTCGTCATATTTAGTTCCGATTATGTCCGGATTATATATATTGGTTGGGTTATGCATAATAATATTAAATTTAAATAAAATGCCAGAAGTTTTTAGCAAAATAATTTCGTCGGCATTTGATTTCAAGTCTATTTTGGGCGGAAACAGTGGAAATATGATATTAATCGGTATCAAAAGAGGTTTGCTATCAAATGAAGCAGGAATGGGTAGCGCGCCTAACGCTGCAGCTTCAGCAGATACTTCTCATCCGGCTAAACAGGGAATTATACAGATTTTGTCGGTGTTTATAGATACTATTTTGATTTGTTCAACTTCTGCTTTTGTAATATTATTATCTGATGTGAATTTTATTAATAATAATTTAATAGGTATGCCACTTATGCAAAAAGTAATGCATAGTTATTTGGGTAGTTTTGGTGTACATTTTATAACTTTTTCTATTATATTATTTGCTTTTTCAGCCATTATAGGTAACTTTGGCTTTTGTGAACCTAATATATTATTTATTAAAAATTCAAATAAATTTGTGAATTTTATCAGAATTTTAAGTGTTTTTCCAATTGTGTTTGGTTGTATAGCTAGTTCTTCTATAGTTTGGAATCTTGCTGACATTTCTATGGCCCTTATCGCCATATTAAATATAATAATTATTTTGATATTATCTAAAAAATATTTAATTTGTTTAAAAGATTATTTGAAACAAAAAAAGTTAAACAAAAATCCTGTATTCAAGTCCTCTGAGTATAATATTCACACCGAAGTTTGGCAAGATTAAGTTTTAAATACAAAAACAAGGAGATTTAAAAATATTTGAATTATGAAATAATAAATAACATATTAGAAAATATAGAAAAATATAAAATGTTAGATAATACGCAAGAAATAGTGGTAGGGCTATCAGGTGGCGCAGACTCGGTAGCTCTGACACATTTTTTGTGTTTGTTAACTAAAAAATATAATTATAATTTCAAAATTACAGCTGTACATGTTAACCACGGTATACGTGGCGAAGAGGCTTTACGAGACGAAAATTTTGTAAAAGAATTTTGTAAAAAGCTGGATATAGATTTAGTAATAAAGCACGAAAATATTACAGAAATTTCAAAAAAATTAAGAGTAAGTGTTGAAGAAGCCGGACGAGTTACAAGATATAATATTTTTAAAGAGATAAGTATGAGTAAGAAAAATTGTAAAATTGTTACGGCGCATACTTTGTCAGATAATATCGAAACTATTGTTATGAGATTGTTGAATGGCACGGGTTTGAAGGGTTTATGTGGGATACCAGCCGTAAGAGACAATATTATTCGACCATTAATAAATTTGACCAGACGTCAAATCGAACAATATTGTGAAGAAAACAGTTTGATTTATATACAAGATAGCACAAATTTTGAAAGAAATTATACTAGGAACAAAATTAGACTAGGTATTATTCCAGAATTTAAGAAAATAAATCCAGATTTTGAAATTTGTATGAAAAGAAATATAGATAATTTTATTTGTGATGAAAATTATTTATGTGATATGACT
>CAYYWE010000058.1:0-5170 GCA_964475315.1 uncultured Eubacteriales bacterium | reverse complement strand
TGATACAGAAATATTGTACAAAATTAATTTTTTATTCAAAAATGATTTCGAAACACGAATAAATCAGTCCTGGAAAGAAATTTTCATTTCTTCTTTTTTTAATTTAAACCTGTTTGTATTTGCGACGGAATTATCCGCAGTATCATGTTGGGGGATATTTTTAATACCAATAATAATTACTATAAGAGGACTAAGTTTAGGCTTATCAACGGGATATTTATATTTAATGTACAAACTTAAAGGAATCGCATTTTATTTATTAATATTATTGCCAGGAATGTTCTTGTCTTCTGTAGGACACAACAAATTTTCTGCAGAATCTATGAAAATTTCACTTGACTTTACTAAATTATTTTTTTATAATAACAACTTTGAATGTAATTTTAAACAAAATTTGGTACAAAATTTTAAAAAACTCTGTAATTGTTTAATTTTAATGATGATATCTTCAATTTTAGATGTATGTTTTATATTATTATTTTCAAATTTTTTTGAATTTTAAAAATATGATATAATTTTTTTGTATTAAACACAAGGGAGAAATTATTTTGGAAAATATAAAAAAACTAATCTCAAATGCGGCTTCAGCACGAAGACTAGCATACGCACCATATTCGAAATTTAAAGTCGGTGCAGCAATTTTAACTGAGTCTCAAGAAATTTACTCAGGATTTAATATAGAATGTTCGGCTTATTCTATGAGTAATTGTGCAGAACGTACAGCAATTTTTCGGGCTATTTATAATAATCATAAAAAATTCACACATATTGCAATCGTTGGTGGACCTGGCACTCAAGAAAATCTGACCGAGTATTGCCCTCCGTGTGGCGCATGTAGGCAAGTTCTTAGAGAATTTTGTAATCCTGAAGAGTTTAAAATAATATTGGCTAAAAATACTTCTGAGTTTAAAATTTTCACTCTTAACGAACTCTTACCGCACAGTTTTGGACCGCAGTATTTACAATAAAAATTATAATGTTTATACATAGTTTTCTATACTGTTTTTGACTTTTTTGTCCAACAACTCTACTTGTTCGAGCTTGGTTATTTTAGAAGACTCGAATTTTTCTAATGAAGATTTAATTATTTTAATAATGTCTGTAAATTTAATTTTATGATTTAAAAATAATTCAACAGCTTTTTCATTAGCAGAATTTAATACCACACACGAGCTTAAACCAGATTTAAAAGCTTGTTTGCATGTATTTATAGACTTTTTAAAGAAATCTTGATTAATTTCATGAAAACTCAATTTTTTTAACTTGATTAAATCTAAAATTTTAATATTATTTTTTTGATTTTTAATATGATTAGGATAAGTAAGAGCATATTGTATTGGAATTTTCATACTAGGCGTAGATAATTGGGCAATAAAAGATCCGTCTTGGAACTCAATCATAGAGTGAATTACGCTTTCTCTATGTACAATTATGTCTATGTTATCTATATTAAAATTAAATAAATGTGCAGCTTCAATAATTTCTAGGCCTTTGTTAATCATAGTGGCAGAGTCGATACTAATTTTTTTGCCCATGCTCCAGTTTGGATGTTTAAGAGCTTCTTCAGGAGTTATTTGTTCAAAATCTGTTATATTCAAATTAAAAAACGGGCCACCAGAAGCTGTTAAAATTAATTTCTTAACATTTTCTTTGTTATTATTAGAGTTCGCTTGTAAACACTGAAATATCGCACTATGTTCGCTGTCTACTGGTAATAATTTTATTTTTTTTTGTTTTGCAAGATCTGTAATTAACTTACCACCTGCGACCAATACTTCTTTGTTCGCTAAAGCTATATTTTTCCCAGACTTTATTGCCTCTGCAGTAGGTATCAACCCGGCTACTCCAGAAATTGCAGATACTACTATATCAGAATCGTAATTTGTCGCAATTTCACAAATTCCATCTTTTCCTGACAAAATTTTTGTAAAACTATCACTAACTCTGTTTTTTAATATTAATGCCAAAAATTCATCTAAAACCGCAGCAATTTTTGGCTTAAATAATCTTATTTGTTTTTCTATTAAATTTATGTTTTTATTCCCGGAAATTGCCGAAACTTTTATATTAAGCTCTTTACAAACTTCTAATGTTTGAGTTCCGATAGAGCCTGTAGAGCCTAGAATAGAAATACTATTTAATTCATTTTTAATATAATTCACGAATCATCACTCTTGTTTAACTTTATATTAATTAATTATATGTATAAATTTCACAAAAAAATAAACATACGGAACAACAAAAATTACACTATCAAATCTATCCAGAACGCCACCGTGTCCTGGCATAATATTACCAAAATCTTTCACATGATAGCTTCTTTTTATAGCAGAAAAGCACAAATCCCCAAATGAAGAAACCAAAGAACCTGTCAAACTTAAAATTATAATTAAAAAATAATTTATTTCTTGTTTTTCTGAAAACATAAAATAATTAAATATTAAAAAAATTAAAATTACAGAAATTAAACACACTATTATGCCGCCTATAAAACCTTCTATTGTCTTTTTTGGACTGATTTCTGGGCATAATTTGTTTTTTCCTAGTAAAATTCCACAAAAATATGCTCCTGTATCTGTCATCCAAGCAATCATAAGTGCTAAAAAAACGTAAAAACTTCCAAACTCTTTGCCGTAATCACGCAGGTCTACTATTTTAAATAAACAAAAAGAAATTATTAAAGACATACTATAAATAGTAAAAATCTTGTCTATTTTTAAAGTTTTATTTAACAACAAATTAACAAAAATAATTATAGTATACAAATACCAAAAAAATCCCCAAACAAAACTAAATCCAGTTATCGGTAAAATCGAAGCAAAAATCATGCTTGGAATAGTAATAAAATAATTTTTTGATATTTCTATAACAGAAAAAATTTCTTTCATAGCTAAAACAGAAATAATCGCCGTTATTAAATTTATTAACCATAGACAGTTTTGATTAAAAATTAATATTGTAATTGTTAAAATTGCACCGATAACGCCTGAAAAAATTCTTGTTGACAAACTTTTCTCACGCTCCCCCAAAACGTCTTGTGCGCCTTGAATACTCTAATATTGCAAGTTTCAAATCTTGCTCCGAAAAGTCCGGCCACAAAACATCAGTAAAATAAAATTCAGCGTAAGCACTCTGCCATAATAAAAAATTTGAAAGTCGCTGTTCACCACCAGTACGTATAATCAAATCTACATCTGGTTTTAATAATTTATTTGAAATATAATCTTCAGACAAATTTTCTATTAAAATTTTATTATTTTTTATCTCTTTACTTAATAATTTTATAACAGAACAAATTTCTTCTCTGCTGCCATAATTTACCGCAATATTCAAACATATTCCAGTATTACTTTGAGTTTTTTGCTCTAATATTAAAATTAAATCTTGAATTTCTTTTGAAAATTTTAAAATATTTCCAACAAATTTAATTTTTGTGTTTTCTAAATCAAACTCATTTATAACATTTTTTAAATATTTTTTAAACAAATTTAACAAATATTTAATTTCATCGTGTGTTCTTTTCCAATTTTCGGTCGAAAAAGCATAAACTGTAAGATATTTAATCCCCAGTTTATTACAATAACGGGCAATAGACTTAAAATTTTCTACACCCTTTTTGTGACCATCAAAATTTGCTAACAAATTCCTTTTGGCCCAACGTCTATTACCGTCCATTATGATTCCTATATGATTTAAGTTTAATTTTTCGATATTTTCTATAGACATCACACAAAGATCTCCGAAATTTATATTATAATAACATTAATTTTGTTTTATAATTCCATAATTTGTTTTGTTTTTGCATCACAAAGTTTTTCAATTTCTGCACAATATTTATCTGTAAAATCCTGAATTTTTTTCTCTAATTTTTTAGACTCATCTTCTGTAATTTCTGAGCTTTTTTTAAGATTTTTTGATTTATCTATTAAATCTCTGCGAATAGATCTTATAGAAATTTTTGATTCTTCTGACAGACCTGATGCTTCGCGTGCAATCTCTTTACGTCTATCTTCGGTCAATTGTGGAAAAATTAATCTTATAACTTTACCGTCGTTTTGCGGATTTATACCAATGTCAGACTTCTGGATCGCTCTTTCTATTATGTTCAGCAAAGAAATATCCCACGGCTGAATCACTAAAACTCGGGCTTCTGATACCGAAACTGCGGCGACCTGATTTATTGGTGTTGGTGTACCATAATAATCAATATTTATTTTGTTCAAAACCGATGGATTCGCGCGTCCAGCACGTATCGAAGCATACTCATTTGACAGATGCTCTACTGTCTGTTTCATGCGTGTTTCAGCGTCTTTTAATAAACTATTCATAAAATCACCTTTCAAAAACTATATTTTTTATTAATTTTTTTAAAATATCAGAGTACCAATTTCACTAAAATCTGAGCTGTTATTAAACATATTTAGTATATTTTCAACTGGATTTATACTAAAAATCTTGACCGGAATATGATTATCTCTACACATCGAAGCGGCAGTACTGTCAATTACTTTTAAGTTTTTGTTAAGCATCTCATCAAAACTCAAAGTTTTATATTTTTTAGCTGTACTGTCAATTTTTGGATCGTTCGTGTATACACCATCGATAGTGGTTGCCTTAAGTATAACATCAGCGCCAATTTCAGCAGCACGCAACGAAGCTGCCGTGTCAGTGGAAAAAAATGCACTGCCAGTGCCGTAACCAAACACAACTATTTCACTGTTTTCAAGATGTCTTACTGCGCGCTCCGGAGAATACAATTCGCCTATTTGTGGGAACCCTATAGTAGTCATTAACACATTTTTAACATAAATCTCATCTAAGCAATCTGTCAGTGCAATTCCATTCATAACAGTCGCTAACATGCCAATTTGATCAGCTTTGACTCTGTTCACGTGCCTGCTAGTCCTACCGCGCCAAAAATTTCCTCCACCTACCACTATTCCTATTTGTATGTTTTTTTCATGAATTTTTTTTAATATCTTCGCAAGTTTTGTAACAAATTCAAAATCTATACCCGTATTTTGAGTCCCAGACAGGGATTCACCACTGATTTTCAAAACCACTCTCTGATACGTTAAACCCAATAAAAACACTCCTGTACTTTTTATTTTTATAATTCTATACCAGATTTGTTTTTTTGTAAATACTCGATTTTGAAATTTATTTTATA
>CAYYWE010000057.1:0-5237 GCA_964475315.1 uncultured Eubacteriales bacterium | reverse complement strand
AAAAATATTAGTAATAGTGAAGAAGAAAAAAATAAAACTAAAAACAAAAAAAATGTTAATAATATAGATAAAAAGATTGTAAAAAAAATTATATTAGATAGTCTAAGTAGCAAAAAAGAGCCTATGGTTTCGGTTGTTAGCGAAAAAGATGTAGTTTCTGAGAGTAGTAATAATACCGTTGTAAACACTAGAGTTGAAAATGTAGATAAAGAAAGTATAGATAAATATAATGAAAAATATGATAAATTAGCTTATGATAAAATACATAATGATAATAAACTCGGTGGGTCTAATAATAAACAAAAAATAATACAAAAATCTCATCAGAGAAATAAATTTAAGACCAAAAAAGAAACTGAAAACGAAAGATTAAACAGAATAGCGGAAGAACGTAAAGCTAGACCGATGACTGTTATGATACCTGATGAAATAACAGTAGGCGAATTAGCTTTGAGATTAAAAATTAGTGCTGTACAAGTCATAAAAAAATTAATGTCTTTAGGTGTCATGGCTTCTGTAAATGATAATATAGATTTTGATACAGCTAGTGTAGTAGCAATGGAATTTCATGCTAAAGTCGAAAAAGAGGAACAAGTTTCTATTGAAGAAATGATTATAGACAGCACAGAAGATGCTCAAGAAAATTTAGTTTCTAGAGCTCCGATAGTAGTAGTAATGGGGCATGTAGATCATGGAAAGACTTCTTTGTTAGATGCTATAAAAAATTCTAATGTTACAGATAGTGAAGCTGGCGGAATTACGCAGCATATAGGTGCTTATAGGGTGTTTTTAAATAATAATAATATTAATAAAGAAATTACTTTTTTAGATACTCCGGGGCACGAAGCTTTTACTACTATGAGAGCTCGTGGCGCACAAGTAACAGATATTGCTATATTGGTAGTGGCAGCAGATGACGGTGTAAAACCACAGACTATAGAAGCTATAAATCATGCTAGAGCTGCAGAAGTTTCTATTATAGTGGCTATAAATAAAATAGATAAGCCAGATGCAAACCCAGATAAAGTATTACAACAGTTGACAGAACATAATTTGTTACCAGAAGAATGGGGTGGAGATATTCCGTGTATACGTGTCTCAGCTGTTACTAAACAGGGCATAGATGAATTACTCGAAATGGTATTATTAGTCTCAGAAGTAAAAGAGCTAAAAGCAAATCCTAATAGAAAAGCCAAAGGTACAGTTATAGAGGCAAGACTAGACAAAGGTCGTGGACCGGTTGCTACTATATTAGTTCAAAACGGAACTTTGCGAACGGGCGATATAATAGTCGCTGGAATGTCCGTGGGGAAAGTGCGCGCTATGACTAATGATAAAAATATAAGAATAAAAGAAGCGGGGCCGTCTATTCCGGTTGAAATTACGGGTTTAGATACGGTACCATCTGGTGGAGACATAGTAAATGTAGTTTCTAATGAAAAACTAGCCAGAGAGTTGGTCGAACAAAGAAGATTAATACAAAAAGAGAACAATTTTGCAAGCTCAAAAACTGTAATTACTCTAGATAATTTGTTTGACCAGATGAAAAATAATAATATTAAAGAACTAAAAATAATAGTCAAAGCTGATGTACAGGGTTCAGTAGAAGCGGTAAGAGAGTCTTTAAATAAAATTTCAAATTCAGAAGTAAAAGTAAATATAATACACGGCGCAGTAGGTGCTATAAACGAATCAGATGTTATGTTAGCAAACGCTTCTAATGCTATTATAGTAGGCTTTAATGTAAGACCTGAACCGGCAGCTTCTGAAAATGCCCAAAGATATGGTGTAGATATGAGAACATACAGAATAATTTATGAATGTATTGAAGAAATACAACAGGCAATGAAAGGTATGTTAGCTCCAAAATATAGAGAAGTAATATTAGGTAGAGTAGAATGTCGTGAAGTATATAAAGTTTCTAGTGTTGGTACTATAGCAGGGTGTCATGTATTATCAGGAAAAATTACTAGAAATTCCAAGGTTCGTGTTTTAAGAGACGGTATAGTAATATTTGAAACAGAACTGGGATCTCTAAAAAGATTTAAAGACGATGTAAAAGAAGTAGCTCAAGGCTATGATTGCGGTCTAAGTCTAGTAAATTTTAATGACATAAAAATTAAAGATATATTTGAAATATATATTATAGAAGAATATAGAGATTAAATAAAATATTAAAAAAATAAAATTTGATTTTAGGAAGTGAAATTAAAATATGTCAAGTCATAGGAGCGAACATATAGGTGAAAGTATAAAAAGAGAGCTAATTAATATAATCTCAAAATTAAAAGATCCTAGACTAAGAGATAAAAATAATTTAATATTTGTTTCTAAAATTAATATTAGTAAAAAAAATTCTAGTTGTAAAATATTTATAAGTACAATGAAAAGTTATGAAAGTTCTATAGAAATTTGTGAAATTTTGAAAGAAGCCTCGGGTTATATAAAAAATCAGTTAGGCGAAAAATTAAAATTAAGATACATACCTAATTTAGTATTTATACCTACTGATGCTATAGAATATGGTGCTAGTATTTTAGAAAAAATAAATAAGTTAAATATTAATAATAGTGGTGAGTTATATGAAACTGATAACTAATAGGATTCGCGGTACTAAAGATTTGTTGCCAGGAGAATATAATAAGTGGGAATTAATTTGTAATGTAATACAGTCTGAAGCTAAGTTATATAATTTTAAATTTATCAGAACTCCTATTATAGAGCATACAGAATTATTCAAAAGATCTACAGGTGAAAATTCAGATATAGTAACAAAAGAAATGTATAATTTTAAAGACAAAGGCGGTCGAGATATTTGTCTTAGACCTGAAGGGACAGCTGGAGTATTGAGAGCTGTCCTAGAAAATGGTTTACATAATAATACTTTGCCGTTAAAATTAATGTACAATTCTTCATGTTACAGATACGAAAAACCGCAAAACGGTAGATATAGAGAGTTTTTTCAGTTTGGATTTGAAATTTTTGGTTCAGAATTACCAGAATCAGATGCCCAATTAATTTCATTGGGAAATAATATATTAACTAGATTAAATTTAAAAAATATTACTCTTGAAATAAATACTATAGGTTGTCCAGATTGTCGAAAAAAATATCTAGAAATTTTAAAAAATTATTTTGTAAATAAAAAACAAGACTTATGTGAAACTTGTCAAGAAAGACTTGAAAAAAACACCCTAAGAATTCTAGACTGTAAAAATAAAGATTGTCAAGAAATTTGTAAAAACTCCCCAGTTATTGTTAATTATGTTTGTCAGGCCTGTAGTCGACATTTTGAACAATTAAAATTATATTTAAATAATTTAAATATTAATTATAATTTAAATTACAGAATAGTTAGAGGCCTAGATTATTATTCTCGTACTGTTTTTGAGTTTAAAGTCAATATAAATAATAATTCTAAAAAATTTGAAAAAACAGAAGAATTGGTAGTTTGCGGCGGCGGACGATATGATCAGTTATCCGAGGCTTTTGGTGGGCCTAAATTACCAGCTCTAGGTCTTGGTATCGGTTTAGAAAGAGTTTTACTAGCAATGGAATCTCAAAATATAGAGTTTCCAGAGACTAATAATTCTGAAGTTTTTATAGTTTCTTTAGATAATTCTTCTAAATTATTAAGTTTTAAATTATGTGAAATTTTAAGGCAGTCTGGTATTTCTTGTGATCTAGATTTACTAAACAAAAATTTAAAGTCACAATTAAAACATGCTGATAAATTAAATTATAATTATGTGATTATTATTGGCGACGAAGAGATAAAGTCTCAAAAAGCCAAACTAAAAAATATGAACAAAAATAATACTCAAGAATACGAAATTTCTATAAATTTAAATGATTTTCTTGCGAGCTTTATGTCGATTTATTTGAAATTTTAATTTTTATTATAAATAAAATCTCTATAAAATTAATTTACAGAGATTTGTTTTTAAATTATTTATAATTAAATAAATATATTTTATTAAAATTAGAAGTTACTTGTTTTGTATAATACTGGATTAGCAAGTGACAAAAAAATATAGTTGTACGTTTTTGTGTATTATTAAATTACATGACAGGTTTAAGCTCAAGACGTAGTTTGTCACTAATCATGGCTATAAATTCAGAATTAGTTGGTTTTCCACGCGAAGTATGAATAGTGTATCCGAAATAGCTGTTTAGAATTTCTACGTCACCCCTGTCCCAAGCAACTTCGATAGCATGACGAATAGCTCGCTCAACACGGGAGGGCGTGGTGTTAAAATTTGTCGCGACAGACGGGTAAAGTTGTTTAGTAATTGCGTTAATAATCACCGGGTTTTCAACAGACATTTTAATAGCATTTCGCAAATAGTGATAGCCTTTGATATGTGCAGGAACACCAATTTGATGTAAAATTTCAGTAATTTTAATTTCTAGATTTTCGAGATTTAAATTTTTAATTTCAAATTGTGTTTGTGTATCAAAAAGACTAGAATTTAACTTAGTTTTATAAGAAATGTGTAATATTTTGTCAATTATCTCAGAATACGATACCGGTTTAACTAAAAAATATGAAGCTCCTGCACACAAAACTTCTCTCTCTAGGGCAGGGCGACCAAAACTAGACAAAACAATAAACATAGGCATTTCAATATTACGATTCTTTCTGATGGCACTAATCACACCTATGGCATCTACGCGAGGCATAAACAAATCCATAATTACGGCATCTGGGGCAGAATTTTCGATTATTTCGATAATTTTAAAACCATCTTTCGGCAAAAAAGAAACATTAATATTATAATTTTCGAATATATCTAACGATTCTTTATTAAACTCTATACAATCTTCAGATGCTAAAATTTTCAGCTTATTTTGCATTAAAAATCCTCCGAATAATAATTTATAATATTTATACTTACATAATTTACCAAATACGTCAATAGTTTTTCCAATTAATAGAAAATATTTGTATAATTTGCCAAACACCAATCAAATTTATAGTCATTTTTTATATTAATATTTAGTGAAACAAATTATATTTTGTCAGTATAAATAATAAAAACTATAAAATATTTGTAAAATATCAAAAAAAATAAAAAAAACACTTAAAATTAAAAAAATAAATTTTAAAATACGATCTTTTTCTACAAATATTTTGTTATTTAACAAAATAGTTTTAAAAAAATATATATTTTTCACGAACTAAAAAAAAATACTTGACAACATATTTTTAGTGTCTATAATATAAATGTTAGTGT
>CAYYWE010000056.1:0-5284 GCA_964475315.1 uncultured Eubacteriales bacterium | reverse complement strand
CGCGCTTGAATGGGGTTCAAGAGGCCGCAGGTTCGACTCCTGTCACTCGGACCAATGTCAAAATTAGTCGGTTATTGTGTGGTCGGCTAATTTTTTTAGACCAAACTTTTGTAATTTATTTTCCCGTTTGCTATGTGATAAATATAAACAATTTCATCAATTAATCTATAAATACAAATATAATCATCAAAAATAAGAATTTGATAGCCTTCTTGATTTAATTGCTTCATCATTAATTAAAGGGGCAAGACAATGGAAAAATCTAAAGCAACGCCGCGCAAATAGCAATAGACAAAAATTATACAGTAAAAAAATTTATATACAGATACTACTACACAAAATTAAAACATAATGTTATATTATATATGTTTTGTAGTAGTAATATTGAGTTTGGAGGATAAATATTGAGAATAGTATTAGTTGGAGGCGGGACAGCTGGACACATAAATCCTGCACTTGCACTCGCAGAATATATAAAAAAATGTGATATACGTAACAAAGTTTTGTATGTTGGCGCTAAAAATAGTATGGAAGAAAGTCTAGTAAAACAAACAGGATTTGACTTTCGAGAAATTACTGTATCGGGGTTTTCTAGGAAATTAAATTTAGATTCCGTGAAAAAAAATTTAATTACTTTTAAAAATTTAATTGTATCAAGTTTTGAATCGCGAAAAATTTTAAGGGAATTTGACCCGGATATATGTATCGGAACTGGTGGATATGTATGCGGACCGTTTTTGGTGCAGGCACATAAATTAAAAATCCCATTTTTAATACACGATTCTAACTCATTTCCAGGTATAACCACAAAATTGCTTGCAAAAATTTCTAGTAGAGTACTAATTTCTAACATAGATGCTAAAAAATATTTACCAAAAAATATTAGAATTACTGTTACGGGGACACCTGTACGAGAAAAAATTATTAGTTATAGTAAAATAAATAAACAAGAAGCAAGAGAAAAATTAGGGATTACTAATAATTTGCCAGTTGTGTTGTCTTTTGGTGGAAGTTTAGGTTCAAATGTTATTAATAATTTAATGTTAGAAATAATGCTAAAAAATAATAATTATAATTTTATTCACGGATTCGGTAAAAAAAATAGTTATTTTTTGGACGAAATAAAAAAAAATAGTGATGTTTTGAATGACTCTAGATATATTATCAAAGAGTATATAGACGATATGCCTGAATGTTTGGCTGTGGCTGATTTGGTAATTTGTCGTGCAGGTGCAACTAGTATTAGCGAGATTCAAGCTGCATGTAAACCAGCAATTTTAATTCCGTCGCCAAATGTAGCAGAAAATCATCAATTTTATAATTGTTTAACGTTAATTAGATCAAATTGTGCCAGTATGATTGAAGAAAAAAAATTGAACTATAATATATTATTAACCGAAATTAATAATATAATTAATACTGAAAAAAGCAAAGAATATATTAATAATTTGAAAAAAAGTTCTGATATAAATATTAATTCTAGCAAAAAAATATATGATATTATTGAAAATGTTATAAAATAAAATTTTGGAGAGATGTTGTTGAGTTTGGAAAATTCTAATATAAAAAATATATGTACAGTAAAATCATGTCCGTGTCATGGTCCCTCGCCTATACCGCAAGAGGGGGTCTGGACAAAATCGTGCGAAATTAAAGACATCTCTGGGTTATCACATGGAATTGGCAAATGTGCACCACAACAAGGAGCATGCAAGTTGACATTAAATGTGAAAAAAGGAATCGTAGAAGAAGCACTTATTGAAACAATCGGATGCTCCGGAATGACGCATTCTGCGGCAATGGCGGGTGAGATTTTGCCTGGAAGAACACTTTTAGAGTGTTTAAACACAGATCTAGTTTGTGACGCTATAAACGATGCTATGAAACAAGTTTTTTTACAACTAGTATATGGTCGTTCACAAACTGCTTTTTCCAGAAACGGTTTGCCTATTGGATCTAGCATAGAAGATTTAGGAAAAAATAAATCTTCACAGGTCGGAACAGTATTTAGTACAACTAAAACTGGTGTAAGATATTTACAGACAGTCGAAGGCTATATATTAACTTTAGGTTTAGATAATAACAACGAAATAATAGGATACAAATTTATAAATTTATATAATATGGCCGACAAAATAAAATCTGGAACAAGCCATGCACAAGCTTTTGAAGAAAGTATCGGAATTTACGGTAGATTTGATGAGGCTGTTAGATATATAGATCCAAGGGAAGAATAAAAAATAACATTAAATTTTAGTTAATAATTTTTGCTTGAAAGGGTTTATTTTAAATTGGATAATAAAAATAGTTTAAATTTTAGTTTTGAAGGTCGAGATAGAAGAATCAAAAATATAAATAAAATTTTGGAAAAACATAATATAAAAAGTCTAAATCATGCAAAAGAAATTTGTGAAGTATATAAAATTTATCCTGAAAAAATTGTAAAAAATATACAAACAATTGCATTTGATAACGCATGTTGGGCATATATTTTGGGATGCTCAATAGCTTTGCAGAACAAAAGTAAAATAAAATTTGTATCCGATGTTTCTAAATTTATCGGTGAGGGTCTACAAGCTTTTTGCGTTCCGGGATCAGTTGCAGATACACGTAAAGTTGGACTTGGACATGGTAATTTGGGCGCAAAATTATTAGAAGAAAATACAAAATGTTTTGCATTTATAGCCGGCCATGAGTCTTTTGCGGCAGCAGAGGGGGCTATTGGAATAGCAAAATTTGCTAATAAATCTCGAAAAAAACCATTGAAAGTAATTTTAAACGGTCTCGGCAAAGATGCTGCGTATATAATCTCACGCATAAACGGTTTCACTTATGTTCACACAGAATATGATTTTGTGAATAATAAACTGAATATTTTGTCAAAAAAGAAATTTTCTAATAATATTAACTCAGAAATTTATTGTTACGGTGCTAACGAGCCTATTGAAGGCCTTGAAATATTAAAATATGAAAATGTAGATATTTCTATTACTGGAAACTCTACAAATCCTGTACGTTTTCAACATATTGTAGCCGGAACTTATAAAAAATTTTGTTCAGAAAATCAATACAATTATTTTTCTGTGGCATCAGGTGGAGGCACCGGACGTACTTTACATCCTGACAACGTATCTGCTGGCCCTGCTTCATATGGACTGACAGATTCAATGGGACGTATGCATAGCGACGCTCAGTTTGCTGGATCATCATCAGTGCCTGCGCATGTAGATATGATGGGGTTTATCGGTATGGGGAATAATCCTATAGTAGGTGCCACTGTAGCGTGTTCTGTTGAAACTTATAATAAAATTAAAAATTAATTCATATTTTTGTATAATAATAACAATAGTTCACATATCACAGTTTTGGTATCTATAGTACTCGATTTCAATTTTAAATCAGCTTTTATTAAACATTTTAAACTATTTTTTAAATTTGTGTTACTTATTTTTTTGGCTCTATCTAATGCAATTTTAATTCTAAACTCTTTACGGGAATAATCAAATATTTTTGTTAATTCACTTGGATTTACACCTAAATTTAATAATATTTTAACTCTATTAATATCTGCATAATCATTATTTAATATAGTAATAATACTCAAAATATCTTCATTTTGTTCAACCAATATATTTATTATATCAAAACATTTTTTTATATTACCAGAAAATAAACATTTTGATAATTCAAAAACATTAATTTTTGTATTTGTTTCACAAATTTTGTTTATAGTATTTTCAGTTATGTAATTTTTTTGTTCAAGTTCACATATTTTTTTTAATTCATTTTTAATTTGCCAAATTGTATAGTCTTGACACAAAATACTAATTTTTTTGGATAATTCTGGTGACAATTCTTTTTGATAATTATTTTTTGCCCAACTAATTAATTCTTTTTCTATTAAAATATCTTTTTTTGAAACATTTAAGTAAATATATTCAACACTATTTTTTATATAATCACTTATTTTTTTAAATTTATTTAAATTTTTTAATCCAATTATCTGAGAAATTTGTGATATAATTAATACACAAAATTCAGGTATATCTGAAATTATTTTTAATAATTCTTCTAAATCTTCATTAGAGACATTTTCCCAAGAGATGTCACGAATAAGTATACACTTATATCTGGTAGTTACTGGTGGCATTTGTATAGAATTGTACAAATCTTCACATAATAATTTATCAGAACTAAATATATTTAAATCAAAACTAGTATATTTTTTTGTTAAAATTTTATCTAAAATTTGTGTTTCAATTTCGTTAATTAGATCACTGTCACCTTCTAAAAAATACATATTTTTAATTTTATTATTATCTAAATTTTCTTTTATTTTTTTATAATTTAATTCAGACATTAATAACATCCTTACAATTTTGCAATTAATTCTGTTAATATATATTTTATTTTTTAATATATTTAGTAAAAATATCAAAATTTAATATAAAATTATATTATCAAATATTTTTATAATTTCTTACATGATATATAATTAATATAAATAAATCCAGGGGTTGGTTTTGTGAGAGATTTAGAAATAGCTCTTAGTAATAATTTGGAATTGATAACAAAAATAGCAAAAAAATTAAATATATCTGAAGAAAATTTAGAACTGTATGGTAAATACAAAGCAAAAATAAGTGAAGAAGTTTTTGAAAAAGTAAAAAATAATTCAGATGGACATTTAGTTTTAGTTACAGCCACAAATCCTACACCAATGGGTGAGGGTAAGACTACTGTAACTATAGGACTGTCTCAGGCCTTGAATAAAATAAATAAAAAATCTGTTGTATCTTTGAGAGAGCCATCTCTAGGACCAGTTTTTGGCATAAAAGGTGGTGCAACGGGTGGTGGATATTCACAAGTTTTGCCGATGGAAGAAATAAATTTACATTTTACCGGTGACATGCACGCCATAACCAGTGCAAATAATTTATTGTGTGCACTAGTAGATAATCATATTCACCAGGGAAATAAGCTAAAAATCGACCCAAGAAATATTTTAATAAAAAGATGCTTAGATGTTAATGACAGAGCTTTAAGAAATATTATTATTGGTCTGGGTGGCAAAAATAATAGTATTCCCAGAGAAGATAATTTTATTATCACAGTAGCTAGTGAAATCATGGCAACTTTATGTTTAGCACAAGATTTACAAGATTTGAAAACTCGTCTAGGTAATATATTAGTCGCATATAATTATGATTCTGAGCCTATATATGCCAAAAATTTAAACGCAGAAGGCTCGATGGCTGTTTTGTTAAAAGATGCTATCAAGCCG
>CAYYWE010000055.1:0-5356 GCA_964475315.1 uncultured Eubacteriales bacterium | reverse complement strand
GGTTATAAAGCTGGCAGAGCAATGTTAGCACAGAATAACGTTTCTTTTAAAAATCTTGCAACACCAATTGAAGTAACTGATAAATATAACAAAAAAATTGAAGGCAAGGACCATTTGGATTTACCAAATATTCACGTATACGAGTATCCGGATACCAATTTACAAGTAATTGTTAATGAAATATCAGATACAACAGATAAAAATAAGTTTCAAATGAGTTTCTCTCTTTTTAACAATGGAATTAAAAATGACTCTGTTACAAAAAAGAATTTATTAATGGAATTATTAAAAAGTTCACTTGAGAAAAACAATATCAATGCTGATTTAAATGAAGATTATGATTCATTTATAAACATAGATTTAAATGGTAGTACTTCTGAAATAAAAAATATCAGCACATTAAGTAAAACAATTACGCAACCAAAATTTACCAAACAAGATTTAGAAGAAAGTAAAAAAAATCTTGTTGATACAATAAATTCCGAAAAATACCAAAAAGAAACCGCTGAATTTGAGAAGCTAGTAAATGGTTCATTATTAAATTCCAGAGAAGAAACAATAAAAAATATTCAAGATATAACATTAAGTGACATATATTCATATCATTCTGAAATCCTTAAAAATACAAAAGCTCAACAAGCTATAACAATTGATAAATCTTTTGTAGATAATAATCAAAATTTATTTTTTTCCATGCTAAATTCCGGCATATCTAATAAATTTCAAAAACAATCTAATAAAGTTTTGTCAACATCAGAACTTATAACAAATAATAACAATATCCGATTTTATGATAATGATAATGAAGCGTACCTCACATTTCATTATCCGGTCAAAATTGACTCTGATAAAGAACGCTTCATGTACAGATATCTAACATTATTAGAAATTCTTTGGAGAGCTCCATACGTTTCAGAAAACTCTGGCGGAAAAAAATATTCTTTGCCAATGGAATTAAATAGTAAAGATATAAACCCTAATAAATACGGATTTTTAGAATTTAAATTTACACCCAAGGGGAATGAAAAAATTGATTCGACCGATGATGCAATAGAAGTTTTTAAGGCAGTACTGGAAATTTTGCATGGTGAAAAATTGGCACCAAATACCTTAGAATCAATTAAAGATTATGAAAAAGAACTTTATAATGAACGACTTAATAAGAATTTTGATGATGAAAGAACCCATGAAATTCTTAAAAATTATAGAAACGATGTTTTTAATATCTATGAGCTTATTGATGATATAAAATTTGAAGATATTAAAAGAAAAATAGAACAAATTTTATTTGAACAAAACCCAGTAATAATCATCAATGAAGAAATTAACCCTTATAAAAGTAAGGGGAGTGCTGCGTTGTAAAAAAGTATGAAAGGTTACAAATTTATGGTATTAAAAATTAATACTATTAGTTTCTATAATTTATATTTGCAAAAAACAATATTTTGTGTTTCCATGCAATGCAAGGAGTGTGTATGCTAGTTCAACCAATCAACATATCGCAGATTAAAAAGAATATTCAAAATTTTGATAGCTCTGAAAATTGTCAACCGAGATCAGATAGAACACTTGAGCTATCAGGCTATCAAGCCGGTAGAGCAATGCTTGCACAAAATAATGTTTCATTTTCTCCTCAGCCGACAATAATAAAACTGACTCCTTGTTGTGTATTAACATTGCTAGATGAACCGTGTGAGCCTTCTATGCAGATTGAAATCAATGCAAAAGAATTATTTCCTATTAAACAGGGTTTATTTTTGATTTATTCAATGGCTTTAAATGACCAAATATATGAGCAAAATCAAGAAAATGGTCAAGTAATAAAATCTTACCTGTCTTGTAGACCGTATAGTAAAAATATTGATTTCGCAAGTTCTCAAAACGGTTTTCTAACATCTGTAAAAACATTAAATGATTGTTTTTTTGAAAATAAAATTGATAATAAACATATTGAAACCGCTAAAAAACTTGCTCCTGTCGCATTCTTTTTAAGTCATAAGACAGATGGATATCAAGAAGAATTTTTTGATATTCCTAAAAATATGACAGAAGAACAATATGAAAATCTAATAAAAAATATATCAAATCAAGATCTGATTGAGTATAATAATAATTTACTTAAAAATTCACAAGTTAAAATAAATTTACGCATGAATAAAATATTTTATAAACAAAATTCTGAAATATTGCTAAATTATTTGAATAAATGGAGTAATGTAAATGAGGATTAGAAATATTGTAAATACTAATTTTGTAAAGAATAATGTAGTTAAAAATAGGCATTTACCACTCATGACGACTCCTTTAGTTTGTTATTATATTGGTCAATATCAAGATGAAAACGTAGAAGCCATTTTGAAATTTTTTAAAAGCAAATCTATAACAATTCCAAGTAATTTAGAACCGCATAGTTTAACAAAAACAGGCTGGAATCCGAGCTCTCAGACAAAAATAAAAAAGGAATTAGATAAAGCACTAAAAAACGGAGATATTACACAAGATGAACATACTAAATACTATAGTAAAGTTAATTTCACAAGCGCTCCGGAAGATGGTATAGATGATTCAATTCTGGAGTCTGATCCAGAGTTAGCACAAGACCTTCGTGAACTTCAATCAATAGATACCAGTTTGTCACCGGAACTCCAAGATTATCGAGATTTACCAGATTTTGATACTCCAAGAGAGTTGTTAGAATATTTTATCGGCGATAAATTACCTGATGATGTTATTTTAGATTGGGATTTTTGGTCAGTGTTAGAGACTATATGGGAAGAACTTTTAGATATAGGGGATTGGTTTTAATGCTTAAAATTTCACGTAAGTTAAATTGTTTTTCAAATATCAATCTTTTTTCTCATTTTAAAAATAAACAAAAAATGCCGGTCGTTAAGAAACCTCTTGTTTCATACATGTTATTTAAAGAACAAGAATATAATATGGAAAAATATGATATGGAAGAAATGATAAAAAACATAGGGAAACAAGCTACCAAAACCACATCCTCTATGCTCGGACTTTCGGGAATTTTTTCTGCAATATCTGTTTTATCTGAAGCTAAAAGAGAAGTAGAAACAAAACAAGAACAAAAAACAAAAACAGAAACCATTACCTCTACACAAACACAACATTTAGAGAAAACCAAAGAAGCTTATGAAGATAATGATGATGAAGACTACGATATAAGTTATATTTTCCCCCAAAAAAAGCAATCTTTTTTTACAAAATTTATGTCCAACATCTCAAATAGTGTTTCTAATATAATATATAGTATTAAGAACTGGGATTATCAAAGGAAGGCAAGAAAAGACGAAATAAGACAAAATATATTTTTTACGTATACTCTTCTGCGAAATAAAATTAAAGATAATGACTTACAAACGATGCTGGATAAAAAACTGGCTCCAATTATTTTATCACCTAGAAAAATATCTATGAAAAAACTGGAAAAAGTATTAGATAAAATCAACATATTGCTAGAACAGAAAAAACTGGAAGAAGAGGAGGAGGCAAAAAGAATTCAAGAAGAAAATCAATTCAACCAATTAAAAACATCTTATGAGCGTCAATTAAATCAATATAGGAATATGTTTGCCGATGGCGATATGTATCCTGAATTGCCAGAGTTACACAATTATCAGAATTATACATTTTTGCAGCTTCAAGAAACAATGAATAAATTATCTAACCTTATAGATCATCAAAATATAATAAATACTTTAAAAAATAGGTATCAAGATGGAGCGGAACGCTATGCGAATGATGATGAATATAATAGCTTAAAGGGTGGACTGCCAGAAGAAATTAGTAATCACAGACAATCTGAAAAGGCGTTTATAAGATCCTTAATTTATTCATTACAAAATGAACAACCGGAAGAAATTAATCCAGATTATGATAAAAGTGGAGGCAGACAATATCGAAAGGAATTAAAAAGACTCTGTGAATTATTTTTAATTCATTCAAAAATGATTGGAAAGTCTGTTGATGCCTTTAAAAATGTTTCTAAAACATATTATGATTCCGCAAAAGATAAAATAGAGGAAATTTATGAATTAAAAGGTAATTTAAGATTTGCAGAAATGGCACCTTTTATAGGTGTACTTCCAAAGACTGTGCGTGTAGCAGATCAATATAATCTTACAAGATGTATTCTTCATGATTATGAGGATATTATTCAAAAATATGTAAAAAACGGCATTCAACTAAAAATAAAAAAGTATGGCGAACAATATGATAAAATAGAAAAATTTACGAAAGCTCACAAACATTCTTCAAAAGATAAACAATATACAGAAATAATGTTAAATATGATAAATAATGTAAAAAAAGAACGTCTTGGTGTTTATGCTAAATTATATTCGAATTTTATACAAGCTGGTTTATCCATTAAACATATTTGTTATAACATAAGATTGAAAGATGGCATGTCATGGGCAATAAAAACAGTTAAAGTACTCCATTGTCTTGGTTAAGCGGTTTTTTTGAATACATTTTAAACTTCTAAAATATTTAAAAAAGGGGTACAGGTAACTTACGTAAACATAGAGCAGCTTTTCTCAAATTCACCGAATTTAATTTGTTAATTTTTGTAACGAAAAGAGCAATTTTCTTTAATAAATATCCTTTTTATATATAGAGGATATTATCATGTACGGATTTGGCACAATTTCAAATACAACAATAAATGCGGATGGGCATTCTGTTCGTTTATATAGCAATAGTCTTAGTCCTTGGGGCTCATGTAACACTTTTGGTAGTTTTTCGCCTGGGTGTTTTGGTTTCGGGTACGGTTCAATGTGTGGTAATCCATTGATGCTTGGAGCAGGAATAGGAGTAGGGTTTGCTGCCGGCATGACTCTTATGCCAGCACTTCCATCCATTTTTAAAGGAATAGGAAATGCATGTTCTTGGGTTTGGAAAAATGCAATCTCCCCTGCTTTTAAGTGGGTTGGAAATGGTGTTAAAAATTTATGGAATAATATTTTTCATAAAAATGAATCTAAGACAAAAGAGAGTTAGTTTTTAATAGATTTCTGTCAAATTCGTCAAAATTTTTGATTATACCGGCGAGTTTGTCTATATTCTGATAGAATTCGAGGGGTTCTAGTGAATCAACTGCAATTATAGTGCCTATTCCTGCTGACTTTGCAGCATTAATTCCGGCAATAGCATCTTCAAAAACAATACAATCTTTTGGTTCTAAGCCAATATTTTTTGCTGCAATTAGAAAAATATCAGGAGCGGGTTTCCCGGGAATTTTTCCATTTGAATAAACAATTTTATCAATATCAAACCATTTTGCAAGATTAAATTCTTTTATATAAAATTCTACATTATCCCATTCAGACATTGT